>NZ_JBHVUQ010000113.1:0-25185 GCF_042884105.1 Streptomyces sp. NPDC058157 | reverse complement strand
GCGGGGACCGGGCGGGGCGGGGGTCCAGCGGGGCGTGGCGCGGGGCCGGCCCGGTGGGCGGCCGTGTCCCGGCTGTGCGGGGTGCGTCGTGCCGTCGGGGCCGTGCGGCCGGGGCGGGGGCGCTCGGGTGGTCAGCCCGCCGCGAGGAGGACCGTGCCGGCCAGGGCGAGGCCGGCGCCCGCCGCCTGGACGCCGCGCAGCCGTTCCTTGAGCACGGCGAACGCCGCGAGGGCCGTGACCACCGGGTAGAGCGAGGAGAGCACGGCGGCCACCGTGACGGGACCGTGCTGCGCGGCGATCGAGTAGGTGCCGTTGGCCGCGACGTCCGCCAGGCCCACGAACGCCAGCGCGGGCAGCAGCCCCCACAGCACGCGCGGGCCGGTGCCCTCCGGCAGCGCCGGGACGCCGCGCCGGGTCCGCGCCCACAGGGCGGCACCGCCGACGGCGACGTTGGTGACCCGCTGGACGAGCAGCGCGAGGAACAGTCCGGTGACCGTCGTGGAGGCCTGGGAGATCAGGGCCATCACCGCGCCGAAGCCGAAGGCGGCGACCAGGGTCAGGACCACCGCCTGCCGCTGCACGGGCGCGCCGCGCAGCTCGGGGCCGCCCGCGAGGACGATGCCGACGACGGCCACCGCGATCCCGGCGAACTGGCCCGCCCCCGGCCGCTCGCCCAGCGCCAGCCCCACCCCGACCGGCACGACCACGCCGACGGAGCCCAGCGGCGAGACCACGCCCATCGGGCCCAGGGCGAGCGCCTTGTAGAAGCTGAGCATCGCCGCCGGCCCGACCAGGCCCGCCGCCACCGCGAACCACAGTTGCGGGCCGGCCTCGTGCCAGGCGCCGGTGGCGAGCACGACGGAGCCGAGTACGAGGACGGCGGCGATCTGCGAGACCACGACCACCGTGAGCGCCGGCAGGCGGCGCGTCAGCAGCCCGCCGCCGAAGTCGGCGAGGCCCCAGAGCAGGGCTGTGGCCAGGGCGAAGAGGGCGGTCATGGCAGGACCTCGCAGTACAGTGCGGTGAACGGTGGAGTGCAGCATCGAATACACCGCAGGTTAGTTCAGTCTGTTGAACTGTGTCATCCAAAATATTGGACGGAATGGTGTCGGATCTCGAACAGCTCACCCAGGCGCTCGCCCGCAACCTCAAGCGGTGGCGCGGGGAACGCGGATTCACCCTGGACGCGCTCGCGGCCCGCGCGGGGGTCAGCCGCGGCATGATCATCCAGATCGAGCAGGCCCGCACGAACCCGAGCGTCGGCACGACGGTCAAACTGGCCGACGCCCTCGGGGTGAGCATCACCACCCTGCTCGACCACGACCGCAGCCCACAGGTGCACGTGGTGCTCCCGGGACAGGGGGTCCGGATGTGGTCCGGAGAACCGGGCAGCGAGGCGCGGATGCTCCTGGGCGACGACCGCCGCGGCCCGGTGGAGATGTGGACCTACCGGCTGGAGCCCGGCGACGGCACCGCGTCCGACCCGCACCCGGCGGGGACGTTCGAGATGCTGCACGTCACGGCCGGGGAACTGACCCTCGAGATCGCCGACGACCGGCACGCGGTGCCCGCCGGCGGGGCCGTCTCCTTCGAGGCGAACGTCCCGCACGCCTACCGCAACGAGGGCGCGGTGGCGATGGAGATGACGATGGCCGTCTCGATCCCGCCGGTCCAGCGCGCGGACGGCCACCGCTGAGGGGGCGCTAGAGCGCCGGGATCTCGATGGCCGGGCAGCGGTCCATCACCATCTCCAGCCCGGCCTCCCGGGTCCGGGCGAAGGCGGCCTCGTCGATCACGTTCAGCTGGAACCAGACGGCCTCCGCCCCGGCGGCGACCGCCTCGTCCGCGACCTCACCGGCCAGCGCGCTGTTCACGAACACGTCCACCACGTCCACCTTGAAGGGGACGGCCTCCAGCGAGGGGTAGCCCGGCTCGCCGTGCACCGTCTCCGCCTTCGGGTGCACGGGCACGACGCGCTTCCCGAACCGCTGGAGCACCTTGGCCACGCCGTAGGCCGCCCGGTCCTCGTTGTTCGACAGCCCGACCACCGCCCAGGTGTCGCCGAGCTCGGTGAGGATCCTGCGGATGGTCTCCTGGTCGCCGTACACGCGCGCCGCCTCCTGCTGCTGCCTGCTCCGGCGGGTGCTCCCGCCGCTCCGAGGGATCAACGAAAAGGACACCTGTCCGATTCCCCGTAGGGTGGAGCGGTGAAGGCAGACCAGTACGAGACGGTGGCCCGTGAGGGGTCGCATGAGTCCGAGATCAACCGCTCGCGCTTCCTCTGCTCGCTCGCGCCCGCCGCGACCGAGCAGGAGGCGCAGGACTTCATCGCGCGCGTCCGCCGCGAGCACCCCACCGCCACGCACAACTGCTACGCCTACGTGATCGGCGCCGACGCCTCCGTCCAGAAGGCCAGTGACGACGGCGAGCCGGGCGGCACCGCCGGCGTGCCCATGCTGCAGATGCTGACCCGGCGCGACGTCCGCTACGCGGTGGCCGTCGTCACCCGGTACTACGGCGGCGTCAAACTCGGCGCGGGCGGACTGATCCGCGCCTACGGCGGGGTCGTCGGGGAGGCCCTCGACGCGCTCGGCACCGTCACCCGCCACCGCTACCGGCTGGCCACCGTCACGGTCGACCACCAGCGCGCCGGCAAGACGCAGAACGACCTGCGCTCCACCGGCCGCACCGTGCTGGACGTGCGCTACGGAGAGGCCGTCTCCATCGAGATCGGCCTCCCCGAGGCGGACGTGGAGTCCTTCCGGGCCTGGCTGAACGACGTCACCGCCGGGACCGCCGGGTTCGAGCTCGGCGGAGAGGCGTACGGCGAGGGCTGAGGCCCGGGCCGGCCGTCAGAGGCGGCCGGACAGCAGCCGGTCCGCGTGGCGCAGCGCGTACCGGCCGACCGCGTCGCCGAGCCGGGCGCCCGCCTCGTCGGCGGAGCGGCTGTGGATCCCCGAGTACACCCGGGCGTCCACGTTGTCCCGGGTGAGCTGCGCCCACCCCGTGTAGGCGCGGTGCACGCCCGGCGCGGTCGGGCTGGTCAGGTCGAAGGGCTCCGTCACCGGCCCGGCGAGGGCGTCGAGGACGGCCTGCGCGGCGCCCGCGTAGGTCGCGTGGCCGCTGGGATAGTCGGGGTGGGCCGGGGTGTTGTGCAGCGGGCGCCAGGCCGGGTCGGTGCCGATCGTGCCCGTGCGGATCGCCGTCACCGGACGCCAGCGCAGGTAGGTGTACTTGCCGTCGGAGGTCGCGATCTGGGTGTCGACGGACGCCGCGTGGAAGAGCGCGAGCAGCGCCGCCCGGTCGGCGGTCGAGCCGTGCGAGCGGGCCACCGCCACGCGCAGCGCATCGGTGTAGAGGGCCAGCGAACCGCTGTACCAGAAGTTCGCCGTCTCCGTCTGGTGCGCGGTGCGCACCGGACTGTCGGCCGCGCCGTACGCGCGCACCTCCTCCAGGTCGGCCCGGTAGCGGCCGGAGTCCAGCGCGGGCGGCGGGGCCGGCCGGAACTGGTCGGCGCGCTCCAGCAGGAAGGGCCTGGCCAGCCGGTTGCCGTACTGGATGGCGGGCGCGTAGCCGTCGGGTGTCGGCTGCCAGACCCCGGGGGCGGCCGGCGGTACGGGGAAGGGCGCGTTGGAGGAGGCCGGATCGAGGCCGTCCCCGGCCCGGGCGGCGAGCACCGCCCTGGCCTGGCGGGCTCCGGCGGCCACGCCCCGGTCTTCGGCCGGGCCGTCCGGGATGCCGGCGAGCGAGGAGGCCAGCGCCCGGTCGAGGTCGTCCTTGCGGGAAGGGGCGACGGCCGCCAGGACGTCGTGGACCGCGGAGGCGACGGCCGCGTCCTGGAACCGGCTCCGGGCCGGCCCGCCGCCGGGGGCCTCCCGGGCGGCGCGGGCGGCGGCGATCCAGCCGACCGCCCAGGTGCGGCTGTTGGTGATCTGCGTCGGCGCGGCCGTCGCCGCGACGGTCCTCGCGGTGGTGTCGTACCAGTCGAGGACCACGGAACCGGCGGCGGCCGGGTCCGGCCGCACGGGAGCGGCGGCCGAGGGCACGGCGGCGGTCAGCGCCAGCAGCGCCGCGCAGCCGGCGGCGAGCAGCACGGGCCGGGCCCGGGCCGGGCGGGGCGGGAGGGGTCCGGCGGGACGGGACACGGGGGTGCGGGAAGGTCGTGGGAGCGGCATGCGGCGAAGCTAGCCACCCGCCCGGACGGCGGACAAGCACGCGAAGCCGCCACCGGGGGCCCGCCACGGAGGTTTCGCACCGCCGCCACGGTCCCGTAACGGGCGGGCCCGCCCGGCGGCGGGACTTCCCCGGCTCGCGGCGCTCCGGCCTCGCGGTGTCCCGGCTCGCGGCGCTCCGGCACCGTCCGGCCCCGCCCGTGTGTGGGGCGGCCGTTCCGCACCGCGGCGGGATTTCCCCGGCGCGGGCACGGGGCGGGTGGGGGACGGGTTAGCCTGGACGGTCGGAGCGGGTCACGGAGGAGAGCAAGCGTGCGGGTCGGAGCGGTCGAGTGAAGTTCCTGCACACCTCCGACTGGCACCTCGGCCGGTCCTTCCACCGGGTGAACATGCTCGGGGCCCAGGCCGCCTTCGTCGACCACCTCGTCGAGACCGTGCGCGACCACGGGGTCGAGGCCGTCCTCGTCGCCGGGGACGTCTACGACCGGGCCGTGCCCCCGCTGCCCGCCGTCGAGCTCTACGACCGCGCCCTGCACCGGCTCGCCGACCTCGGCGTGCCCACCGTGATGATCTCCGGCAACCACGACTCCGCCCGCCGGCTCGGCGTCGGCGCCGGGCTGATCGGCCGGGCCGGGATCCACCTCAGGACCGACCCGGCGGGCTGCGCCGACCCCGTGCTGCTGGCCGACGCGCACGGCGACGTCGCCCTCTACGGGCTGCCGTACCTCGAACCGGCCCTGGTCAAGGACGAGTTCGCCGCGGAGAAGGTCAGCCACGAGGCCGTCCTCGGCGCCGCCATGGACCGGGTCCGCGCCGACCTGGCCGGCCGCCCCGAGGGCACCCGCTCCGTCGTCCTCGCGCACGCCTTCGTCACCGGCGGGCAGGCCAGCGACAGCGAACGCGACATCGCCGTCGGCGGGGTCGAGGCCGTCCCCGCCTCCGTCTTCGACGGGGTCGACTACGCGGCCCTCGGCCACCTCCACGGCTGCCAGACGATCAACGAACGGGTCCGCTACTCCGGTTCCCCGCTCGCCTACTCCTTCTCCGAGGCCGGCCACCGCAAGACCATGTGGCTCGTCGAACTCGGCCCCGCCGGGGAGATCACCGCCGAACGGCTCGACACCCCCGTCCCCCGCCCGCTGGCCCGGCTCCGCGGTCACCTGGAGGACCTCCTGGAGGACCCCGCGCACACCGGCAGCGAGGACAGCTGGGTCGAGGCCGTCCTCACCGACCCCGTCCGCCCCCAGGACCCCATGGCCCGGCTCACCGCCCGCTTCCCCCACACCCTCAGCCTCGCCTTCGAACCCGAGGGCCGCCAGGACGACGGCGCCGCCTCCTACGCCCAGCGCCTGCGCGGCCGCAGCGACCAGGAGATCGCCGAGGACTTCGTCGCCCACGTCCGTACCGGCGCCGCCGCCGACGAGGCCGAACGGGCCGTGCTGCGCGGCGCGTTCGAGGACGTACGGGCCGAGGACGGCCGTCTGGAGGCCGGCCGATGAGGCTGCACCGGCTCGAGGTCACCGCCTTCGGCCCCTTCGCCGCACCCCAGAGCATCGACTTCGACGCCCTCTCCGGCGCCGGGATCTTCCTGCTGCACGGCCCCACCGGCGCCGGCAAGACCTCCGTCCTCGACGCCGTCTGCTACGCCCTCTACGGCTCGGTGCCCGGCTCACGCCAGGCCCCCGGCACCACCCTGCGCAGCGACCACGCCGCCCCCGACACCCCGACCGAGGTCACCCTCGAACTCACCGTGGGCGGCCGTCGGCTGGAGATCACCCGCCGCCCCGAACAGGACCGCCCCAAGAAGCGCGGCACCGGCACCACCAAGGACAAGGCCCAGTCCTGGCTGCGCGAGCACACCGGCGACGGCTGGACCGCGCTCAGCCGCTCCCACCAGGAGATCGGCGAGGAGGTCGAACAGCTCCTCGGCATGAGCCGCGAGCAGTTCTGCCAGGTGGTCCTCCTCCCGCAGGGCGAGTTCGCCCAGTTCCTGCGGGCCGGCGCCGAAGCCCGCGGCCGGCTCCTCGGCCGCCTCTTCGACACCCGCCGCTTCGCCGCAGTCGAGACCCTGCTCGCCGAACGCCGCCGGGCCGCCGAGGCCAAGGTCCGGGCAGGCGACGAGAAGGTGCTCGCCGCCGCCCAGCGCCTCGCCCAGGCCGCCGGCGACAGCGCCGACCTGCGGGCCTGGCCCCTGCCCGGCCACCAGCCCGGCGACCCCGGCCTGGCCGGCGCCGTCCGCGCATGGGCGGCGGTCGCCCGCTGCTCCGCCCGCGAGCGGCTCACCGTCGCCGAGTACGCCCTGGCCGCCGCCGAGGGACGGCACGCCGCGGCCCGGCGCGCCGCCGAGGAGGCCCGGGAGCTCGACCGGCTCCAGCACCGCCACGCCGAGACCGCCCGCCGGGCCGACCTGCTGGCGCGGGCCGAGCCGGAGCGCGCCCGGGTGCGCGAGCTGCTGGACCGGGCCCGCCGCGGCGCCCTCGTGGCCCCCGCCCTGGAACTGCGCGGGGCCGCGGCCGGCGCCCAGCTCACCGCCGCGCACGCCGAGAGCCTCGCCCGGGCGGAGCTGCCCCCCGCCCTCGCCGGGGCCGGCGCCGAGCAGCTCGGCGCCGTCGAGCAGCGGCTGCGCGAGGACCTCGGCGCGGCCGGCGCCGCCCAGCGGGCGGAACAGCGCAGCGCCGAGATCGGCCGTGAGCGGGCCACGCTGGAGCGGGAGTCCCGTGACGCCGAGGAGCAGCACCAGGAGTCGGCCGAGTGGCTGGCCCGCTGGGAGGTCACCCGCGCCGCCCTGCTGGAGCGGGTCGACGCCGCCCAGCAGGCCCTCACCCTCGCCGAGCAGCTCGCCGGCCGGCTGGAGCCCGCCCGGGCGCAGCTGGCCGCCGCCCGGCGCCGCGACTCCCTCGCCGCCGACGCCGAAGCCGCCGCCGGGGAACTGGACTCCGTACGCGAGGAGTCGTTCGCCGCGAAGGAACGGTGGCTGGACCTCAAGGAGGCCCGGCTGCGCGGCATCGCCGCCGAGCTGGCCGCCGCCCTGACCGCCGGGGAGCCCTGCACGGTCTGCGGCTCGCCGGAGCACCCCGCGCCGGCCCGCCCCGCCCCCGGGCACGTGGACCGGGCCGCCGAGGACGCCGCCCACGCCCGCTACGAGCAGGCAGAGGAGCGCCGCACCGCCGTCGAACGCCGCCTCGCCGCCGTCCGGGAGGCCGAGGCCGAGGCGGCCCGCGCCGCCGGGGACGCCACCACCGCCGGACTCCTCGCCCTCACCGCCGACCTGGGCGAACGCCACGCCGCCGCCCACGCCGAGGCCGCCGGACTCCACACCGCCCGCGAACGCCTCGCCCGCGCCGAACGCGAGCACGAGGCACGCAGCTCCGACCGGCTGGAAGCCGAACGCCGTGCCGCCGCCCGGGCCTCCCGGCGCGAGGCCCTCGACCAGGAGCAGGCCGCACTCGAAGCCGAACTCGTCCTCGTCCGGGGCGACTCGCCCAGCGTCGCGGCCCGCGCCCGCACCCTGGAGGACCGCATCCGCATGGTCACCACGGCCGCCGCCGCCCTGCGCCGCGCCGAGGAGACCACGGCCCGGCTGAAGGAGGCCGACGACCGGCTCGCCGACGCCGCCTTCAAGGCCGGCTTCGACACCGTCGACGCCGCCGCGGACGCCGTGCTCCCCGAGTACGAGCGCACCGCCCTCCAGCACCGCCTGGACGCCTGGCAGGCCGAGGAGGCGATGCTCGCCGACCGCCGCGCCGAGGCGGACACCGCCGCGGCCGCCGCCCTGCCCCCGGCCGACCCGGCCGCCGCCGAGGCCGCCGCGGAACGGGCCGCCGCCCGGCTGCGCACCGCCGGCTCGGCCGTGGACGCCTCCCGGGTCCGCTGCGCCGAACTGGACCGCCTCTCCCGCCAGGCCGAGCAGGAACTGCGCGCCCTGGGCCCGCTGCGCGAGGCCTACGAGCGGGTGGCCCGCCTCGCCGGGCTCACCGCGGGCACCTCCGCCGACAACGAGCGCAAGATGCGGCTGGAGTCGTACGTCCTGGCCGCCCGGCTGGAGCAGGTCGCCGCCGCCGCGACCGTCCGCCTGCTGCGCATGTCCGGCGGCCGCTACACCCTCGTCCACTCCGACGCCCGGGCGAGCGGGCGCGGCCGCTCGGGCCTCGGGCTCCACGTGGTGGACTCCTGGACCGGCAGCGAACGCGACACCGCCACCCTCTCGGGCGGTGAGACCTTCTTCGCCTCGCTGGCCCTCGCCCTCGGACTGGCCGACGTGGTCACCGACGAGGCGGGCGGCATGCGCCTGGACACCCTCTTCATCGACGAGGGCTTCGGCAGCCTCGACGACCAGGCCCTGGACGAGGTCCTCGACGTCCTGGACTCGCTGCGCGAACGCGACCGCAGCGTGGGCATCGTCAGCCACGTCGGCGACCTGCGCACCCGGGTCCAGGCCCAGCTGGAGATCGTCAAGCAGCGCGGCGGCTCCGTGGTGCGCCACCGCACCGCCGGGGTCACGGACTGAGCGGCCGGCGCGCCAGCGGCGACGAGTACACGATGCTGGTCGTCACCGGGCCCAGGCCAGAGATCCGGCCCGTGACCTCCTCCAGGTGCGCCATCGAACGGGCGGCCACCTTGAGGACGAAGCAGTCGTCCCCCGTGACGTGATGGGCCTCCAGGATCTCCGGGGTCGCCTCCAGGAAGTCGTGGAACGGCTTGTAGTTGCCGTGCGGATAGCGCAGCCGCACCAGCGCCAGGATCGCCTTGCCGAGCTTCTCGTGGTCCACGACGGCCGTGTAGCCGGTGATGATCCCGGCCTCCTCCATCCGGCGGACCCGCTCGGTGACGGCGCTCGCCGACATCGACACGGCGCGGGCGAGGTCGGCGAAGCTGGCCCGGCCGTCCTGCTGGAGGGCGGCCAGGATGCGCCAGTCGGTGGCGTCGGGGGAATATCCGGTCATGGCGCAGGTCTAGCAGGGGATTCCCCGGCGGAACAAGGTGAAGGCCGGTGAATCCCACTTCCCGGGATGATCGGTGGTTCGTAGATTTTGAGCCATGACGACGACGCACACCACGACCGCCCCCGCCCCCGCCAACCCCGTGCTCCGGGTCCCTCCGGCCAGCCCGGCCGCGGCCGCCGCCTACTTCGCGGCCAGCCTCGCCTTCCACGCGGACGTGTCCGACGTCGCCGCGGCCTTCAAGGCCCACCGCGAGCAGGGCGCCGACCTCGGCTTCCAGCTGGTCGACTCCCGCTCCACCCCGTCCTGGGACCAGGCCCACGTGCCCGGCGCGATCCACCTGCCCACCGCGCTGATCCCCGAGCAGGCCGAGAAGCTCCTCGACAAGAGCGTCCCCGTGGTCACCTACTGCTGGGGCCCGGGCTGCAACGGCGGCACCCGCTCCGCCCTCGCCCTGGCCGAACTCGGCTTCCAGGTCAAGGAGATGCTCGGCGGCATCGAGTACTGGATCCGGGAGGGCTTCGAGGTCGAGACCTGGCAGGGCAGGGAACAGCGGGCCGAGGCCGACCCGCTGACCGCCCCGACCGACTCGGACGACTGCGGCTGCTGAACCGCCCCGCTCGTACGACGCCCGCCCGCCCCCCTCGTACGGGGGAGCGGGCGGCCGTCGGCGCGTGCGGGAGCGGTCAGAGCCGCGAGAGCTCGTCCACCAGGTCGTCCAGGCCCAGCGAACCCTGCGACAGCGCCGCCATGTGCCAGGCCTTCAAGTCGAAGGACTCCCCGCGCGCCGCGCGGGCGTTGTCCCGGCCCAGCAGCCAGGCGCGCTCGCCCAGCTTGTAGCCGATGGCCTGCCCCGGCATCGACAGGTAGCGGGTCACCTCGCTCTCGATGAAGTCCGCCGGCCGGCCGCTGTGCATCCCGAAGAACTCCTGCGCCAGGGCCACCGTCCAGCGCTCGCCCGGGTGGAACGGCGAGTCCGCCGGGATCTCCAGCCCCAGGTGCATGCCGATGTCCACGATCACGCGGGCGGCGCGCATCATCTGGCAGTCCAGGTAGCCCAGGCGCTGCTCGGCGTCCTTGAGGTAGCCCAGCTCGTCCATCAGGCGCTCCGCGTACAGCGCCCAGCCCTCGGCGTTGGCGCTGACGAGGCCGACGCTGGCCTGGTAGCGCGAGAGCTGGTCGGCCACGTGCGTCCACTGCGCCAGCTGGAGGTGGTGGCCGGGGACGCCCTCGTGGTACCAGGTGGAGACCAGGTCGTACACGGGGAAGCGGGTCTGGCCCATGGTGGGCAGCCAGGTGCGGCCCGGGCGGGAGAAGTCCTCCGACGGGTTGGTGTAGTACGGGGCCGCCGCGCCGCCCGAGGGGGCGATCTTGGACTCGACCCGCTTGACCCGCTCGGCGAGCTCGAAGTGGGTGCCGTCGAGGTTCTCGATGGCCTCGTCCATCAGGCCCTGCAGCCAGGCCTGGACCTCGTCCACGCCCTCGATGTGGGTGCCGTGCTCGTCCAGGTGGCGCAGCACGTTCCACGGGTTGGGCTCGTCCGGGAGGATCTTGGCCGACTCGGCCTTCATCTCCCCGAGCAGGCGGTGGTATTCGGCCCAGCCATAGGCGTACGCCTCGTCCAGGTCCAGGTCCGTGCCGTTGAAGTAGCGCGACCAGCGGGCGTAGCGCTCGCGGCCCACCGGGTCCGCGGCGTCGGCGACGGCCGGGGCGTACACGTCCCGCATCCAGTCCCGCAGCCCGACCACGGCCGCCGTCGCGGTGGCGGCCGCCGCGTCCAGCTCGGCGCGCAGGGACTCGGGTCCGGCGGAGGCGAACTCCCCGAAGAAGTCCCGCTCGCCGTCGCCGTCCTGGCCGGCCCAGGTGGTGAGCTGGCCGATGAAGGTGGCGGTGGGGCGGGGGCCGCCGAGCAGCCCGCGCTCCAGGCCGAGGGCGAGGCTCTCGCGGTAGCCGTCCAAGGCGGCCGGGACGGCGCGCAGCCGCTCGGCGATCGCGGTCCAGTCCTCCTCGGTGTCGGCGGGGGTGAGGGTGAAGACCTCGCGGACCTCGTGCGCCGGGGAGTGGATGTTGCTGACGGCGCGCAGGTCCTCGTCGGCCTCGTGGACGGCGAGCTCGGCGTTCAGCCGCTCGCGCAGCAGGCGGCCGCAGCGCCGTTCGGCGTCGGTGTCGGCGCCGGGCAGCCGCTCGGCCTCGTCGAGCCGCGCGAGGGTGTCGCGGGACAGCCGGGCGGCGGCGGCCCGGCCGGCGGGGGAGAAGTCCGGGAGGCTGCCGGAGCTGGCGGCGACACCGAGGTAGGTGCCGATGATCGGGTTGATGGCGATGAGTTCGTCGACGTAGGCATCGGCGACCTGGCGGGGCAGAAGGGCTGCGCTGTCGCTGTGGAGGGTCTCTGACATGCGGACATCTTCGTACGGAGGGCCCCCCTCCGTCATCACCATACGGGCTTGTTCTCCTGTCGGAGCACGGACTCCGCGCGCCTGCCGGCCCGGGCCCGCTCCAGCCGGGCCGTGATCACCAGGGTGCCCTCCTCGATCTGGTAGTCGAGGGGCAGGCCGAGACCGCGCATGGCCGCGACCATGCCGGTGTTGGAGGCCTGGGTGACGGCGTACACGCTGTCGGAGCCGGCCTCGACGGCCATCGCGAGGAGCCGGCGCAGCAGTTCCGAACCGATGCCCCGGCGCTGCCAGTCGTCCTCGATGAGCAGGGCGACCTCGGTCTCGTCCCCGTCCCACAGCAGGTGGCCCAGGGCGACGAGCCGGCCGGAGGCGGTGGTGGCGGCCAGGGTGCGGCCGAAGCGGGGGCTGAGCAGGTGGCCGAGGTAGCGGTCGGCGTCGGCGACGGGGCCGTGGTAGCGCAGGGCGAGGGTGCGCTCGCTGCACCGGTCGTGCATGGCGCGGGCGGCCGCGAGGTCGGAGCCGTCGGCGCGGCGGACGGTGATCTCGTTGCCCTCGGGGAGGGTCAGCACGTCCTGGCTGCGCGGCACGCGGGGGCCCAGGCGGGCGTCGAGCTCGACCAGGGCGCGGGCGCGGGCGAACTCGGTGGGGGTGAAGGGCAGATAGGGGCGCTCCACGGTGATCGCGCCGCCCGACGGGTCGCGCAGCCGCATCACCGTGGCCTCCAGGACGCCCTCCACGGGGGCGTCGCCGCCCGCGTTGGGGCGGCCGGAGAGGGTGGTGGCGGGCACCGACTGGATGGTGCACCGGCCGAGCAGCTGGCGCAGGGCGAGGGGGAGTTCGGCGGCGTCCAGTGCGGTGCGGGTGGCCAGGCCCAGGACCCGGGTGGGGGTGTCCACCAGGTCGTGGGCGTCGGCGCGTTCGATCCAGGTGCCGCGGCCGCCCGCCCGGGCGACGGCCCGGGTCAGGTCGGCGGTGGCCAGTTCCCGCGGGGCGCGCAGCAGGAACTCGTCGACCGTGCCGCCCTCGGGGAGGGGGTGGGTCTGCAGGGTCAGGATGTCCACGCGGGCCCGGGCCAGGGCCGTGCACAGCGAGGCGAGGCTGCCGGGTTCGTCGCGCACGGTCGTCCGCATCCGCCACAGTGCGCCGGTCGTGGTGGGTGCGTCGGTGGCCGGGGACTCCTGCGGGGGCTCCTGCGCGGCGGGCGCGGGCGGACCGGAGGACGGCGCGCCGCCGGGCGGGGGCGCATGGCTGTGCCGGCGGGCCCACCAGGTGTGGAAGGCCGCCGTGACCAGGAGCGCGACGGCCGAGGCGACCAGCAGGAGCGGGCCGCTCGGGCCGTGCGCGACGAGGTTGGCGATGCCGTCGGCGACCGCGACGGCGCAGAAGAGGGCGGCGAGTTCGACGAGGTCCCGGCGCCAGTGGTGGCGGTGGGGACGCGGGGCGCGGGAGTCAGGGGTACGGTCAGTCATGCACCCCACTCTGGCGGCCGGGTGTTGCGTGATCGCGAACGGTCTGTGACCGACTGGTTAAGTGTCGATCTGGCCGGTTTCTCCCGGTTTTCCTGGCGGTTTCAGCTGCGCTGCCGGGGCCGGGCCGGTGGCTGGAGGAGACCCGCGGTGTTCACGACTGGCCCACGCGGCCCGGCTGGAGCACCCGGGTGAAGAGTACGCCGCCTCCCTGGCGCCGCAGCCGCACGGTGAGTTCCCCGCTGCCGCCGTCGATCTCGACCTCGCCGTAGTACGGGGGGTTCTCCGCCGGGGACATGTTCGCGACCGGCGCCGACTGCACGTACGCGGTCCGCGGCCCGAAGGTGGGGTCCAGCCTGCCGGCCGGGAAGCCGCCCGCGCCGATGGGCCCGGAGACGAACTCCCAGAACGGGGCGAAGTCGGAGAACGCCGCGCGCTCGGGGGCGTAGTGGTTGGCGGCGGTGTAGTGGACGTCGGCGGTGAGCCAGAGGGTGCCCGTGATGTGCTGGTGCTTGATGTGGCGCAGGAGGTCGGCGATCTGGAGTTCGCGCCCGAGCGGGGCCCCCGGGTCGCCCTGCGCCACGGCCTCGAAGTCCGTCGCCCCGTCCGGCACCACGATGCCCAGCGGCATGTCGGCGGCGATCACCTTCCAGGTCGCCCGGGAGCGGGAGAGCTCCCGCTTGAGCCAGGCCAGCTGCTCGGTGCCGAGGATGCCGACCGGGTCGTCGGTCTGGCGGCCGGGGGAGTTGGCGTCGCGGTAGGTGCGCATGTCGAGCACGAACACGTCCAGCAGCGGCCCGTGCCGCAGCACCCGGTACATCCGGCCCTCCGCGCGCCCGCCCCGCAGGTCGGTCACGGGGAAGTACTCGCCGAAGGCCTGGCGGGCGTGGGCGGCGAGGGTGTCGACGTCCTTGACGGTGTAGCGCGGGTCGTCGAGCAGCTGGCCCGGGTACCAGTTGTTGCGCACCTCATGGTCGTCCCACTGGGCCAGGACCGGGACCTGGGCGTAGAACTCGCGCAGGTTGTGATCGAGCAGGTTGTAGCGGAAGTTCCCGCGGTACTCGTCGAGGGTCTCGGCGACCTTGGCCTTCTCCTCGGTGGTGACGTTGTGCCAGACGCGGCCGTCGGGCAGGGGCACGGCCGCCTTGAGCGGCCCGTCGGCGTAGATGGTGTCGCCGCTGAAGAGGAAGAAGTCGGGGTCGCGCAGCCGCATCTCGTCGAAGACGCGGTATCCGCCCAGCTCCGGGTTGATGCCCCAGCCCTGGCCCGCCAGGTCCCCGGACCACAGGAAGCGCACGTTCTGGCGGCGGGAGACGGGGGTGGTGCGGAAGCTGCCGCGCACCGGTTCGCTGCAGCGGCGGGGGTCGTCCGGGTCGGTGAGCACGACGCGGTAGTGGAGCCGGCGGCCGGGAGGGAGGTCGCGCAGGGTGGTGGTGCCCGTGAAGTCGGTGGCCGGGCCGAGGAAGGGCCCGTCGTGGCGTCGGACACCGTAACGGAACGACTCGCTCGGGGAGGTCTCGACGTACATCCGCGCCGGCCGGTCGGAGCGCGTCCACACCGTGGCCGAGTGCGCGGTGATCTCCCCGGACTGGACGCCCCAGAGGGCGGCCGGGCGGCCGGAGCGGGTGAAGGCGGGGACCCGGGGCGAGGCGGCCAGCGCGGGTGCGGCGAACGCCGTGGACAGGGCCAGGCCCACGGGGACGGCGAGCGACCCGCCGAGCAGGGACCGTCGGGTGTGCGGCATCGAGGCCATGGGTGCGTCTCCAGGGACGGCTGGGGGGATGGCCGGACCAGTGTGCCGTCGCACACCAGACCGGCCGAGTCGCCCACGCGAACCGTGGATGAACACCCGTCAGCCGATCATGACCGGCCCCGGTTCCCCGGTCAGGCCCCGACGCGGGCGCCGCCGCCGGCGCCGGAGGCCGTGTCCTGCCTCGTGCCCGTGTCCGTGCCCGTGTCCGCCGCGCCCTCGTGCGCCGTGTCGCCGATGACCCGGGCGACCAGCGCCGGGTCGTCGTTCATCGGGACGTGCCCGCAACCGGGCAGCCGCACCAGCCGGGCCCCGGGGATCGTCCGCTTGGCGCGCGGGCCCTGGCGGGGGAACAGCAGCCGGTCGCGGGAGCCCCAGGCGATCGTCACGGGCAGACCGGGCAGGTCGTGGGTGAAGCGGACCGGGCCGCCCGCGGCCAGCGTCGGCCCGAAGCCGGGGGCTCCCCGCAGGGCCAGGGTCTCGGCGACCACGGCCTCCGGCGCGCGCCGGCCGGGCCGGGCGTAGATGCTGCCGGTGAGCGCGGCGCGGCCGGCGGCGCTCCGGGCGATCCGCTCCAGGGCGGCGGTGGGCAGGGACCGGGCGCCGGCGCGCATCGCGTGCAGGACGGAGAAGGCGTAGACCCGCTCGGCGTCCGACCAGAAGCCGGCGGGGGAGAGGGCGGTGACGGAACGGACGAGGCCGAGGCGCCCCATCTCGAGGGCGAGCAGCCCGCCGAGGGAGTTCCCCGCGACGTGCGGACGCTCGACGCCGAGCGCGGCGCAGAGCGCGCCGAGCGCCGTGGCAACGGTGGCGAGGTCGTACGGGACACCCGGCGGCAGGGGCTCGGAGGCGCCGAAGCCGGGCAGGTCGACGGCGATGACGTCGTACTCGGACGACAGGATCCCGGAGACCGGCTGCCAGGCCTGCAGGTGGTGGCCGATGCCGTGCAGCAGAAGGAGGGGCTCACCCGTCCCCTCGCGCTCGTACGTGACGGTGGCGGTGCGGGGACCCGGGGGCGAATCGATCGTGAAGGAGACGGTGGCGGTCATGCTGCTCCTCGTCGGGGTGGGACGGGCCGTCGGAGATGACCGCCCCATCATTACCGTCGGGTAGCCGCTCAGGTGCACCCTTCGTGAAACATGCAGGGGCCACGAACATCCCGTGAACGTCTTGCTACGTATGCCCGATCTGCCCGGCAGGCTGGCGAGGATTGGTCTTGACCAAGGGGGTGCGCCGTCCTATCGTCGCAGGGATAGTGCAGGAACCTTTAATAAACAAAGGCGCGGAACTGCGGCGCGGAACTGCCGCCGGAACCGCCGCCGGACAACGGTGACGGCGGCGAACGCAGGAGGAGTCAGGGTGGGGACCACGCAGCTCGAATCGGTACCGGAGCCGAAGTACTGGCACCTCAAGACCGTGCTCAGCGAAGCGCTGGACCGGGACTTCGCGGTCGGCGAGGTCCTGCCCAACGAGCGTGAGCTGGCCGCACGCTTCGGAGTCGCCCGCGCCACCCTGCGGCAGGCCCTGGAGCAGCTCGAACTCGAAGGCCGCCTGCAGCGCCGCCGAGGTGTCGGTACGACCGTCGCCCCGCCGCGCGTGGGCGTGGCCGTCGGCAGCACGGGTCAGGGCTGGCCCGGCGAGGAGGCCGACGGCTGGGAGGCCGTCGACGCCGTCGAGGCCGCTCCGGCCGCCGCGGTCCTCGCGCTGCTGGGCACCGACGAGGGCGCCGCCGTCCACACGGTGCGCCGGACCCGCGTCACCCAGGGCCAGGCCGTCGCGGCCGAACTGCTCTACGTGCCCGCCGCCTCCGTGCCCGGGCTCTCCGCCATCGACGCCCCGGCCGGACCCGCGCGGGCGCGCGCCGTCCTGCGGGAACTCCAGCGGCTCGCGCTGGACGGGCAGGACCGCTCGGTCGAGCTGGGCTCCGCCCGCGCCGACGACGCCAAGGAGCTGGACCGGCTGCCGGGCGCCCCGGTACTCGTCGTCACCACCCGTTACTTCACGGCGGAGGGCACGGCAGCCGTCTCGGTGGCCACCTACCGCGCCGACACCTGCCGCCTCACCTTCGGCGACTCGGGCATGGAGATCACGGAAACCCGCGCGGCCTCCTGACGCGGCAGAGCCACGCACGGCCCCGCCGGCGTTCGAGGCTGGGGGCACCTCCCGGCGGTAGCTGGGGAAACGGTGAAAGGGCGGGGCGGGGAGACGGCTCCGCGCAGCGGCAGGAGCCGCCGAGCGGAACCAACACCCGCCCCCCCCGACGGAGTCACCTGGCGGTGACGGTCCGCTCCACCGCGAACAGCTCCCGCTCCACATGGTCCAGCGCGAGCCGCAACGCCCCCGTGGCCACGGCGGCCTCACCCAGCATCGACAACGCCACCCGCGGCGGTCGCAGGCAATACCGCTCCAGCTCCCGCCGCAACGGTTCGAGCACCCCGTCCAGCCCGGCGGCCCACCCGCCGACCACCACCAGCTCGGGATCCATCGCCAGCACCAGCGCCGCCACGTCGTGCACCAGCCGCTGGAGGAACCGTTCCACCGCGGCCACCGCCCGCTCGTCGCCCCGCTTGGCCATCGCGAAGACCTCGGCGACGGCCGGCTCGTCCAGCGGATGCAGCGGCTCGCCCGTCGTCGACAGCAGCCGCTCCGGGGTGGCTTCCCGTCCCAGCAGGTGCAGTGCGCCGATCTCGCCCGCCGCGCCACCGAAGCCGCGGTGGAGCCGGCCGCCGATCAGGGAGCCCGCGCCCGGGCTGAGACCGGCCATCACGAACACCATGTCGTCGGAGTCCCGCGCCGCGCCCTTCCAGTGTTCGGCGACGGCCGCCGCATTGGCGTCGTTCTCCACCCGGACCGGACAGCGGAACGAGCGCCGCAGCCGCTCCCCGAGGGGCAGCCCGGTCCAGCCGGGCAGGGCCGTACCGAGGCGGACCGTGCCGTCGGCCTCCACGATGCCCGGACTGCCGACCCCCACCGCCCGCAGCGAGTCGCGCGGAATGCCGGCCCGGCGCAGCAGATCGGCCACCGCCGCCCTGACGCGCTCCAGCCGCTCGTCGGCCGAAGCCGTCTCGGCCACGTCCTTCGTCCCGGCTCCGATCACCCGGCCGTCGAGGCCGGACAGCAGTACCGCGACCCGGTGCGAGCCGATCTCGATGCCCAGCAGGTGGCCGGCCTCGGCCCGGAACCGGAACCGTCTCGCCGGACGTCCCTGCCGCCGCGCGCCCTCCTCCGCGTCGGCCTCGACCACCAGGCCGGCACCCATCAGGCCCTCCACCACCCCCTCGACCGTCGGCCGGGAGAGCCCGGTCACCCGGGTGAGGTCGGTGAGCGTCGGCGCTTCGGCGGCGCGCAGCGCGCGCAGCACCACGGCCGAATTGATCCGCCTGAGCAGAGAGGGATCCCCGCCGGTCAGCTGCCCCAACGTGTGTCCTCCCAGCTAGCGGCCCTGTCAGCCGGATCGTACTGCGCCTCCGGCGTCGCGGCGAGAAGCGGCCCCCTCACGCCGGCGAGACGAACCCGGACTCGTACGCGGTGATCACCGCCTGGGTGCGGTCACGCGCCCCCAGCTTGCCCAGGATGGCGCTGACGTGCGACTTGACCGTCTCCGTGCCGACGATCAGCTCGCGGGCGATCTCCACGTTGGTCAGCCCGCGGGCCATCAGCCGCAGGACCGCCTCCTCCCGCTCGGTCAGTGCCGCCCGCTCCAGGACGGCGCGGGCCTGCCGGTTGCCGTACTCGGCGGCGAGGGACCGCACGGCCGCCGGGAACAGCAGGGTCTCCCCCTCCGCCACCAGCCGCACCGCGTGCACGATCTCCGCCGGCCGGGCCCGCTTCAGCAGGAACCCGTCGGCCCCCGCGCGCAGCGCCTGGTAGACGTACTCGTCGTTCTCGAAGGTCGTCACCACGATGATCTTCGGGGGTGAGTCCACCGACCGCAGGACCGCCCGGGTCGCCTCGATCCCGTCGAGCAGCGGCATCCGCACGTCCATCGCCACCACGTCCGGGCGCAGTCGGCGCACGAGGGGGATGACGGACGCCCCGTCCGCCGCCTCACCCACCACCTCGATGTCGGGCTGGGAGTCCAGGACCGCGCGCAGGCCCGCGCGCACCAGGGGTTCGTCGTCGACGAGCAGTACGGTAACCGGCATCCGGTCAGCGTATTCGCTCCAGCGGAAGCCTCGCGCGTACCCGCCAGCCGCCCTCGTGGGGGCCGGTTTCGGCTTCGCCGCCGAGCAGTGACGCCCGCTCCCGCATCCCGCGCAGCCCGCTTCCCCCGCCCAGGCTGACGGAGGGGCGCTCCGGCAGCGGGTTCGTCACCTCCAGCTCAAGCCGGCCCTCGGCCATCTCGACCCGCACACGGACCGGCACGGGACCGCAATGCCGCAGCACGTTCGTGAGCGCCTCCTGCAGGATCCGGTACCCCTCCCGGGTGACGGGACCGGGCAACTCGTCCAGCGCGCCGGACAGTTCGGCCTCCACCGGGGCCCCCGAGGCGCGGGCCGACTCCAGCAGCCGGTCCGCCTCGGCCAGGGTCGGCCGCTGCGATGCCGGCCGCGCCGATTCCCGCAGCACCAGCAGCACCCGCTCCAGGTCCTCCAGCGCGGCCCGGCCGGTCTCCTCGATCGCGCTCAGCGCGCGGTCGGTGAACTCCGGGTCGCCGGCGGCCCGCGCGGCCCCCGCCTGCACCACCGCCACCGTCAGCGCGTGGCCGATGGAGTCGTGCAGCTCCCGCGCGATCCGGGTCCGCTCCAACAGCTGTTCCGTGCGCGCCTCCAGCGCGCTGAGGCGCTCGGCGGCCGAGGGGCCCAGCAGCCGGTGGGCGATCGCCGTGATCAGCTCACCCAGCAGCACGACGAGCACGATCAGCACGACCAGCGGCACCGGCGCCAGCAGGGCGGCGGCCCAGGGCGGCGGAACGACCGGCACCATCGGGTCGGCGTTCAGCGGACGCCCGAGGGCGAGAGAGATCAGCTCGACGGACACCATCGGCAGGCTCACGGTGGCGAACATCGCCGCCCCGGACACCACCAGCCGTATCTCCAACCACAGCACGGTCCGCCACCGGTCCGCCCAACGCGCCGAAACGGCGGTGCTGATGCCGCCCTCCCCGGCCTCCCGCTCCTCGGGGGTCAGCAGGAACTGCGCCTGGAGCCCCTCGGCCAGCCGCACCCACGGCACGAAGCCGAAAGGTATGACGATCAGCAGGGGCATCCACGGCCAGCGCGGATTGATGAACATCCACAGGGCGAGCAGCAGCAGCGGGACGCACAGGTGCAGCCAGCGCGAGTACGTCACCGGCCGCAGCGGTGCGCGGAGTAGTCGGTCCATGCCTTCATCGTGTCAGGGGGTCCACCGGGAGCGTCTCCCCCACGTGGGGGAGACGGCACCCCCGCACGGGGGAGGAGCGAGGGGTGGCCGGGCGGTGAATCTGGAGCCATGAACCGCATCGAGATCCGCGAACTGACCAAGGACCACGGCACCCGACGGGTCGTGGACCACCTCACCTTCGACGTCCTGCCGGGGAAGGTCACCGGCTTCCTGGGGCCCAACGGAGCCGGCAAGTCCACCACCCTGCGCATGATCCTCGGCCTGGACCGGCCCACCGCCGGCAGCGCGACCATCGGCGGCAGCCGGTTCACCGCCCTCGACCGGCCCCTCCGCCGGGTGGGCGCTCTGCTCGACCCCCAGGCCGCCCACGGCGGGCGGAGGGCCCGCGACCACCTGCTGGCGCTCGCCGTCAGCAACGGCATCCCGGCCGCCCGGGTGGACGCGGTCCTGGAGCAGACCGGCATCGCGGCGGTCGCCCGGCGCCGCGTCGGCACCTTCTCACTGGGCATGCGCCAGCGCCTGGGCATAGCCGCCGCCCTGCTGGGCGACCCGGCGGTCCTGCTGCTGGACGAGCCGACCAACGGCCTCGACCCGGAGGGGATCATCTGGATCCGTGAACTGATGCGCTCCCTCGCCGCAGAGGGGCGCACGGTGTTCGTCTCCAGCCATCTGATGGCCGAGTCCGCCTCCTTCGTGGACCACCTCGTCGTCCTGGGGCAGGGCCGGCTGCTCGCCGACACCCCGCTCGGCGCCTTCCTCGACGCCCGCAGCACGCCCAGGGTCCGGCTGCGGACGGCTGATCCGGCCCGGATGGAAGCCGCCCTGGCCCGCTCCGGTCTGACGATGACCGCCGCGGGGGAGGGCCGCTGGAGCGTCGACGGCATCTTGGCCGAGCGGCTCGGCGCCCTCGCCGCCGAGGAAGGCATCCCCCTGCTGGAACTCTCCGACGAGCGCACTTCCCTGGAGGAGGCCTACCTCGAACTCACCGCCGACCGCACGTCGTTCTCCGCCACCGCCGCCTGAAACCGAGAGGAGTCACAGCCGTGATCACCGCCGCCCTGCCCACCGTTCCCGTCCTGCGATCGGAGTGGATCAAGATACGGTCCGCCCGAGCCGTCCTCGGCTCACTCCTCGCCGTCTTCGCCGCCACCGCCGGTGTCACGGTCCTCACCGCGGCGGCGATAGGCACCTCGGAGCCGGGGGCCCTCGGTGAGGACCGTCTGTCCGGAGCCTTCTTCGGCGTCAACCTCGGCCAGGCGGCGGCCGTCGCTTTCGGCGCCACCGCCTTCGCCGCCGAATTCCGGGGCGGCGCCCTGCGCGTCTCCCTGACGGCCGTGCCCAACCGGACCCGGCTGTACCTGTCCAAGGCCGCCGCGGTGGCGGTGCTCTCCTTCCTCGTCGGACAGCTCACCGGCCTCGTCACGTTCGTCGCCGGCCAGGCCTTCATGGGGCGGTACGCCCTCGCCCTGGGGGACCCCGGGACGCTGCGGGCCGTCTTCGGGAGCGGGGTCTACCTGATGCTGATCGCCCTGTTCTCCGCGGGCCTGACCGCCCTGGTGCGCAGCGGCACCCTGGTGATGGGCCTGCTCATACCCTTCCTGCTGGTCGTGCCCTTCGTGGTGGGCCAGGTCCTGGACGGGGCCGGGCAGTTCATGCCGGACCGGGCCGGGCAGCTGGTGATGCGGGCCCAGGCGGAGGGGGCGCTCGGCCCCTGGAGCGGCCTCGGGGTGATGGCGCTGTGGGCCCTCGCCGCCCTGGCCGGCGGATGGCTGGCGGTGCGGCGCCGGGACGCCTGAGCCGGGCGGTGTGACGCAGGGCCAGTTGTCAGTGGTCCCCGGGATACTGACGGCATGACCACGGCAGAGCACCTCGACACGATCGACCGGCTCCGGGCCACGGCCTTCCCGACCGCGCCGGAGGGGGGCCCGGGGCAAGGTGGCGGCCCGGGGTACCTCCTGGTCACGCTCAGCCGGACCCGGGAGTTCTGGGACGACGACGGGTCCGGCCGGAAGGAGGCCGCCGACCAGATCGGCGCCGAGTACGGGGCACTGGTCCTGGCCCTGACCGACCGGTGGGGCGAGCCGCAGGTCTTCGCCGTGGACTCCCTGCTGGACCGGGAGTTCGCCGGGGAGGAGATACCGGAGCCCTGGAGCGAGGTCTGCAACACCACGGGTCATGTGCACCTGTGGCGGGTCGGGGAGCGGTGGCTGGTCGTGTACGTCGCGCAGTGGGACAAGGAGTTCCCCTACCTGCTGATGGCGGCGGCCACAGTGACCGACCCGCCCTAGGTGCCTTCCGCGGCCTCGCGGAGGCGGGCGAACTCCTCGGCCATGGTGGCGGCGGTCCAGTGGGCGTTAAGACCGCTGGGGTTGGGCAGGGCCCAGATTCGGGTGGTGCCGATGGTGCGCTCCTGGGGGCCGATGACGGCCTTCGGCTCGTGGAAGGCGGTGCGGTAGGCGGTGATGCCGACCACGGCCAGCCACTGGGGGCGCAGCCGCTCCACCTTCGCCGTCAGGAGCCGGCCGCCCTCACGGAACTCCTCGGCGCTCAACTCGTCGGCGCGGGCCGTGGCCCGGGCGACGACGTTGGTGATGCCCAGGCGGTAGGTGAGCAGTTCCTCCTGCTCGGCCGGGGCCAGGAGGCGGGGGGTGAAGCCGGACAGGTGCAGGACCGGCCAGAACCGGTTGCCGGGGCGGGCGAAGTGGTGGCCCGTCGCGGCGGAGAGGAGGCCCGGATTGATACCGCAGAACAGCACACGCAGACCGCCCGCGACCACGTCCGGGAGGACGCGGTCGCGGGCGGCTTCGAGCTCGTCGGGGGTCAGAGGATCGACCCGGGGGCGTAACCGGCGGCTTCCGGGTGCTCCTTGGCGATGGCCTCGATGCGGGAGACCACGCTCGCGACCTGGTCGCCCGCGGCGCCCGTGAAGGACAGCTTGTCGGCCATCAGGGCGTCCAGCTGCGCGCGGTCCAGCGGCATCCGGTCGTCGGCCGCGAGCTTGTCGAGGAGCTCGTTGCGCTCGGCGCCCTGCTCGCGCATGGCCAGGGCGGAGGCGACGGCGTGCTCCTTGATGACCTCGTGCGCGGCCTCGCGGCCCACACCGGCGCGGACCGCGCCCATCAGCACCTTGGTGGTCGCGAGGAACGGCAGGTAGCGGTCCAGCTCGCGGGCCACGACGGCGGGGAAGGCGCCGAACTCGTCGAGGACCGTCAGGAAGGTCTCCAGCAGGCCGTCGAAGGCGAAGAAGGCGTCCGGCAGGGCCACCCGGCGGACCACGGAGCAGGAGACGTCGCCCTCGTTCCACTGGTCGCCGGCCAGCTCGCCCGTCATCGAGGCGTAGCCGCGCAGGATGACCATCAGGCCGTTCACGCGCTCGCAGGAGCGGGTGTTCATCTTGTGCGGCATCGCGGAGGAGCCGACCTGACCGGGCTTGAAGCCCTCGGTGACCAGCTCGTGGCCGGCCATCAGGCGGATCGTCTTGGCGATCGACGACGGGGCGGCGGCCAGCTGCACCAGAGCGGTGACCACGTCGTAGTCGAGGGAGCGGGGGTAGACCTGGCCGACCGAGGTGAAGGCCTGGGAGAAGCCGAGGTGGGCGGCGATGCGCTGCTCCAGGTCGGCCAGCTTGGCGGCGTCCCCGCCGAGCAGGTCGAGCATGTCCTGGGCGGTGCCGACCGGGCCCTTGATCCCGCGCAGCGGGTAGCGCTCCAGCAGGTTCTCCAGGCGGTCGTAGGCGACCAGCAGCTCGTCGGCGGCGGTCGCGAAGCGCTTGCCGAGGGTGGTGGCCTGCGCGGCGACGTTGTGGGAGCGGCCGGCCATGACCAGCTCGGCGTGCTCGCCGGCGAGCTTGCCGAGGCGGGCGAGGACGGCGACGGTGCGGTCGCGGGCGAGCTCCAGCGAGAGCCGGATCTGCAGCTGCTCGACGTTCTCGGTGAGGTCGCGGGAGGTCATGCCCTTGTGGACGTGCTCGTGGCCGGCGAGGGCGTTGAACTCCTCGATCCGGGCCTTCACGTCGTGGCGGGTGACCTTCTCGCGCTCGGCGATGGAGGCGAGGTCGACGGTCTCCAGGACGCGCTCGTAGTCGGCGAGGGCGGCGTCCGGGACCTCGATGCCGAGGTCCTTCTGGGCGCGCAGGACGGCGAGCCACAGCCGCCGCTCCAGCGTCACCTTGTACTCGGGGGACCACAGGACGGCGAGCTCCGCGGAGGCGTAGCGGCCGGCCAGGACATTGGGGATGCGGGGCTTGGCTGTCACGTGTAGGGATTCTACTGGGGCTCGAGCTGTGCGTTTACGCAGGTGGGGACACCGCCCGCAATTGTGGCTTGCTACAAGGGCGGCCGGGTTCCGTATGGCAGAAGCTCCGGGCGCTTCGCGGGGCGGCCGTCGCCCGAGGAGCGGCCCGTCAGCCGGCGGCCGATCCAGGGCAGCAGGTGCTGCTTCGCGAAGCGCAGGTCCTCGGTGCGCCGCACGCCCCAGCCCGCGGCGGAAGCGGCCGGCAGGGCCGCCGTCCAGTCCTCCTCGGCGGGCAGTCCCAGGGCCTGCCAGACGGCCTCCGCCACCCGGCGGTGCCCCTCGGCCGTCAGGTGCAGCCGGTCGGCGTCCCACAGGCGCGGGTCCCCGAGCACCGGTGCCCCGTACAGGTCCACCAGCAGCGCCCCGTGGCGTGCGGCGAGCTCCTCGAGGATGCCGAAGAGTTCCTCCATGCGCGGCCGGAAGCGCTCCATCACCGGACCGTGCCGACCCGGCGAGCGCATCAGGACCAGCCGCCCGCAGGAGGGGGCCAGCAGCTCCACCGCGGCCTCCAGATGCCCCCGGACCCGACCCATGTCCACCTTCGGCCGCAGGGCGTCGTTCAGGCCGCCGACCAGGGTGACCACGTCCGCGCCCATCGCCGCGGCGACGGGCGCCTGGTCCTCGGCGATCTGCCCGATCAGCTTCCCGCGCACCGCGAGGTTGGCGTAGCGGAAGCCCGGCTCGCGGGCCGCCAGCCGGGCGGCGAGGAGGTCGGCCCAGCCCCGGTAGGAGCCGTCCGGGAGCAGGTCGGACATGCCCTCGGTGAAGGAGTCGCCGACCGCGACGAAACTGGTGTAAGACACATTCATCCCCATGGCGCTGCGATGCTACCGCGCGGTACCC
>NZ_JBHVUQ010000112.1:0-26047 GCF_042884105.1 Streptomyces sp. NPDC058157 | reverse complement strand
GGCGACGAGCGGGCGGTCGCCGCCCCCGGCGGGCGCGGCGGTGCGCAGGGCGTCGGCGGCCAGGGCCTCGGCCTCGGGCGCGGCCAGTCCCCCGTCGGCGAGGAGGGCGGCGAGTCCGGCGGCGTACCCCTGGCCGACGGCCCGGACCTTCCAGGCGCCCTGGCGGCGGTAGAGCTCCAGGGCGATCAGGGCGGTCTCGGCGTCCAGGTCGGTGAGGGCGAAGGAGGCGAACTCGCTCCCGCCCGCCTCGGCGACCGCGAGGTGCGGGGCGGGGACGGCGCCGAAGCGCAACGGGCCGCCGGGCGGCAGGACGAGGAGCAGGCCGATCCGGTGGACCTCCGCCGCGACGGCGTCGAGGTCGACGGCCAGGGTGTGCCGGTCGCCGGGTCCGGCGGGCACCAGGACCCCGGGGAGGCCGGGGGCGCCGGGGTGGGCCAGGGCGCCGGGGCCGGTCAGCCGGCCCCGCTCGTCGGCCAGCGAGGCCAGCGCGAGCACCGCGGCGCCGGCCGAGACCCTGACCTCCACCCGGCTGTGGGGCACGGGGTGGTTCTGCCCCCGGACCAGTTCGGCCGTCATCGTGCAGCCCCTCCCCCGTGCCTTCTTCTCTTGTTCCCCGTCGTGCTTACAGGTGCGGCAGGATCGCCGGCATCAGGTCCTGGAAGGTCCGGCCGTTGGCCGGGTTGCCGAGGGCCGTCATCTGCCAGCCGGAGCCGGCCCGGGACACCTTCGCCATGATCTGCGCGGTGTACTGGCCGCCGCCGTCGAGGGTGTAACGGGCCAGTTCCTGGCCGTTGGTCTCGTCGACGATGCGGCAGAACGCGTTCTGCACTTCCTGGAAGGTCTGGCCGGTGAAGGAGTTCACCGTGAAGACGATCGTGTCGATGTGCACCGGAACGCGCTGGAGGTCGACGAGGATGGCCTCGTCGTCCCCGCCCTGGCCGACGCCGCCGACCAGGTTGTCACCGGTGTGCCGGACCGAGCCGTCGTCGCTCTGCAGGTGCCGGAAGAACACCACGTCCACGGGCTGCTTGTCGGCGAACAGCACCGCGGAGGCGTCCAGGTCGATCTCGCGGGTGCGCGAGCCGAACAGTCCCCGGCGCTTGGCCGCCTGCCAGCCGAGGCCCATCCGGACCGCGGTCAGCGTGCCGCCGCCCTGCTTCTCCAGGCTGATGGCCTGACCCTTGGTCATGTTGACCGTCACGCGCGTCCCCTCTCCATAGCCACCCCCAGGCAGCGTGTACCTGCGGCTGTTCCCACACCCTACTGACCGGCCCCGGGTCAGGCGAGGCCCGCTTCCCGCATCTGCCGGAGCTCCTTCTTGAGCTCCCCCACCTCGTCGCGGATCCGGGCCGCGACCTCGAACTGGAGCTCGGCGGCGGCCCCCCGCATCCGCTCGGTCATCTGCTCGATGAGGTCGGCCAGTTCGGCGGCGGGCCGGTCCGTGAGCACCTCGGCGGCCTTGGCGCCCTTCGCCCCCTTCGCCCCCTTGGCCGCCTTGCCGGCCTTCGCCGACGCGGCAGCGCCGAGGGCCGGGACGGGGGCCTTGGCGCCCTTGCCGTCCTTGGCCTGCCGGTAGCCGGTGCCGAGCAGCTGTTCGGTGTCGAGCTCCTCGCGCGCGATGGTGGCGACGATGTCGTTGATCTTCTTGCGGAGCGGCTGCGGGTCGATCCCGTTGGCCGTGTTGTACGCGATCTGCTTCTCGCGGCGCCGGTTGGTCTCCTCGATGGCCTTCTCCATCGCCGGGGTCATCTTGTCCGCGTACATGTGGACCTGGCCGGAGACGTTGCGCGCGGCGCGGCCGATGGTCTGGATGAGGGAGGTCCCGGAGCGCAGGAAGCCCTCCTTGTCGGCGTCGAGGATCGCCACGAGCGAGACCTCGGGCAGGTCGAGGCCCTCGCGCAGCAGGTTGATGCCGACCAGGACGTCGTACTCGCCGGCGCGCAGCTCGCGCAGCAGCTCGATGCGGCGCAGGGTGTCCACGTCGCTGTGCAGGTAGCGGACCTGGATGCCGAGCTCCAGGAAGTAGTCGGTGAGGTCCTCGGCCATCTTCTTGGTGAGGGTGGTGACCAGGACGCGCTCGTCCTTCTCCACCCGGGCGCGGATCTCGTGCACCAGGTCGTCGATCTGGCCGTCGGTGGGCTTGACGACGACCTCGGGGTCGACGAGGCCGGTGGGGCGGATGATCTGCTCGACGAAGCCGTCGCCGCGGGAGAGCTCGTAATTGCCGGGGGTGGCCGACAGGTAGACGGTCTGGCCGATCCGCTCCTGGAACTCCTCCCACTTCAGCGGCCGGTTGTCCAGCGCGGACGGCAGCCGGAAGCCGTGGTCGACCAGGGTCCGCTTGCGCGAGGCGTCGCCCTCGTACATGGCGCCGATCTGCGGCACGGTGACGTGCGACTCGTCGATGACGAGGAGGAAGTCCTCGGGGAAGTAGTCGATGAGGGTGTTGGGCGCCGAGCCGCGCTCGCGGTCGTCCATGTGCAGCGAGTAGTTCTCGATGCCGGAGCAGGAGCCGATCTGGCGCATCATCTCCAGGTCGTAGGTGGTGCGCATGCGCAGCCGCTGGGCCTCCAGCATCTTGCCCTGCTTCTCCAGCTCGGCGAGGCGCTCGGCCAGCTCGGCCTCGATGCCGCGGATCGCCTTCTCCATCCGCTCGGGGCCGGCGACGTAGTGGCTGGCGGGGAAGACGTAGAGCTCGCGGTCCTCGCTGATGACCTCGCCGGTCAGCGGGTGCAGGGTGGAGAGGGCCTCGATCTCGTCGCCGAACATCTCGATGCGGACGGCCAGTTCCTCGTAGACCGGGAAGATCTCGATGGTGTCGCCGCGCACCCGGAAGGTCCCCCGGGTGAAGGCCACGTCGTTGCGGGTGTACTGGATGTCGACGAAGCGGCGCAGCAGCTGGTCCCGGTCGATCTCCTCGCCCACCTTGAGCGGGACCATCCGGTCCACGTACTCCTGCGGGGTGCCGAGGCCGTAGATGCAGGACACGGAGGCGACGACGATCACGTCGCGCCGGGTGAGCAGCGAGTTGGTCGCGGAGTGGCGCAGCCGCTCCACCTCCTCGTTGATCGAGGAGTCCTTCTCGATGTAGGTGTCCGACTGCGGAACGTAGGCCTCGGGCTGGTAGTAGTCGTAGTACGACACGAAGTACTCGACGGCGTTGTTCGGCAGGAGCTCGCGGAACTCGTTCGCCAGCTGGGCGGCCAGGGTCTTGTTCGGCGCCATCACCAGGGTCGGGCGCTGGAGCTTCTCGATCATCCACGCGGTGGTGGCCGACTTGCCGGTGCCGGTCGCACCGAGCAGGACGACGTCCTTCTCACCTGCGCGGATGCGCTTCTCCAGCTCGGCGATGGCCGCCGGCTGGTCGCCGCTGGGCTGGTAGGGGCTGACGACCTCGAAAGGCGCCACCGTGCGTTCGATCTTCGATACGGGCCGCATGACTCCACCGTACGGCCCCCCACTGACACTCGGGCGCCCGCACGCGCCCCGCGCCCCTCCCCCGGCGCCCCGGCGGGCCCCCGAAGGGTCCGTCGGACGGAGCGGGCCTCCTCCTTTCTGGTCCGTTTGTCGTAGTTCGGTGGCGTCCGTGTGATCTTCGAGCCCATGATCGCCGTGAACGCTCCGCCGTGAAGTGCACAGCCACAACGACTGCCGCTCCGCACCCGTCTGACGCAGGAACAGGGCTCACGACCCGAGGAGAACGCACATGTACGTCCGAACCGCCGCCGCGGCAGCCGCCGCCTTCCTGGGCCTCACCCTGACCGTGCTGGGCGGGACGGCGTCGCCCGCCGCCACCACCGGCCCCGGATCCTCCCCGGGCTCCACGGGCTCCACCGGGCTCCTGGGCCCCACCCTGTACGCCCACCGGGGGGCCTCCGCGTACGCCCCCGAGAACACCCTCGAGGCGATCGACCTGGCGATGCGGCTGGGCTTCGACTGGGTCGAGAACGACGTCCAGCGGACCAGGGACGGCGAGCTGGTGGTGGTCCACGACGACACCCTGGCCCGCACCACCGACGTCGAGCAGGTCTTCCCCGACCGCAAGCCCTGGCGGGTCAAGGACTTCACGGCGGCCGAGATCGCCCGGCTGGACGCGGGGAGCTGGTTCTCCCCGCGGTTCGCCGGCGCCCGGGTGCCGACCCTGCGGCAGTACATGGAGCGGGTGCAGGACAACCGCCAGCGGCTGCTGCTGGAGATCAAGAAGCCGGAGCTCTACCCGGGGATCGAGGAGCAGACGCTGAAGGTGCTGGGGGAGACCGGCTGGCTGGACGCCCAGCACGTCTCGCGGCGCCTGGTGGTGCAGAGCTTCAGCGCCGACTCCGTACGCGTCGTGCACCGGCTGCGCCCCGACCTGGTGACGGCCTTCCTGGGCACCCCGACCGTGGCCGACCTGCCGAAGTACGCCGAGTTCACCGACCGGATCAACCCGTGGCACACGACGATCTCGGCCGACTGGGTGGCGGCGGTGCACGCGCTGCGGGGGGCGCACGGCAGGACGATGGAGGTGGACACCTGGATCGTCGACGACGCGCCGACGGCCTGGAAGGTGCGGGAGATGGGGGTGGACGGGATCATCACCAACGCGCCGGACGTCGTACGGGGGGCCGTGGGCGGCTACTAGGGGGTGCCCCGCGGACCCTGGCCGGGCCTGTCGGTGGGGCGCCGTACCGTTGAGGCGTGGACAGCACCGAGCGGCCCCGCGGGCCGCACCTCGAATGGACCGTCCTCCCGAGCGAGATCGGTCCCCTGCTCCTGGCCGCGACCCCCGAGGGTCTGGTCCGGGTGGAGTTCCATGCCGGGCCCGACCGGGTCGGCCGGATGATCGGCGCGCTGGTCTCGCGGCTCGGCGCCGAGGCCTGGCGGCCGGACCCGGGCCGGGAGGTGCTGCTGGCCGAGCCGATACGCCAGCTCGAGGCGTACTTCGCCGGCACGCTGCGCCGCTTCGACCTGCCCCTGGACTGGCGGCTCAGTTCGGGTTTCAACCGCCAGGTGCTGCTGGAGCTCGACCGCTCGGTGCCCTACGGCTCGGTGGTCGGCTACGGGGAACTGGCCGCCCGGGTCGGACAGCCGGGGGCGGCCCAGGCCGTGGGCAACGCCATGGGCTCGAACCCGCTGCCGCTGGTGGTGGCCTGCCACCGCGTGGTGGAGAACGACGGGGGCATCGGGGGCTTCGGGGGCGGGGTGGAGGCCAAGCGGACCCTCCTCGCACTGGAGGGCGTCCTGCCGCGGCCGCTGTTCTAGCCGTCCCTTCCGGATCCCGCCCGGCGCGGCGCGCCCCTCGCGCGCCCCTGCCCCCGTGTTACCCGGTTCCCCCCTGCGGTAAGGGGTGGCACACTGCCGCGGTGACTACTGCTGCCGCCTGCGGCCCCACCGCGTACGGTCCTGCCCCGGACGTCCCGCCCGCGCGCCCGCGACGGGGGTGTCCGGCGTGACCGCCTCCCCCGCGACCCCGCCCACCGCCTCCGCCGCCGCCACGGCCGCGCCCTCCGTCACCGCGGCGGACCTGCCGCGCATCCAGCGCCGGATCTCCGCGGTGCTGATCGCCGGGCAGATGCTGGGCGGCCTGGGCGTGCCCATCAGCATCGCCCTGGCCCCCGTACTGGCCACCGAGATCAGCGGCACCGAGGCCCTGTCCGGGTTCGCCTCCACCGCCTCGGTGATCGGCACCGCCCTGGTCTCCCTGCCGCTCGCCGCCCTGACCACCGCGCGCGGCCGCCGGGCGGGGCTGCTGACCGGGTACGCGATCGGCACGGTCGGGGCGGCCCTGGTCGTCCTGGCCGCCTCCGTGCGGAGCTTCCCGCTGCTCATGCTCGGCATGGCCGCCTTCGGCGCCGCCTCCTCCGCCAACCTCCAGGCCCGCTTCGCCGCCGCCGACCTCGCCGCCCCGGACCGCCGGGCCCGTGCGATCTCGGTGGTCGTCTGGGCCTCCACCATCGGCGCGGTGCTCGGCCCGAACCTCTCCGCCCCCGCCAGTGACAGCTTCGCCGGCACCTCCATACCCCAGACGGCGGGGCCCTTCGTGTGGGCGGCCGCCGTCTTCGTCCTCACCGCCACCCTGCTCGGGGTACTGCTGCGCCCCGACCCGCTGCTGACCGCGCGGGCCCTCGCCGGGCCCGGGGAGGAGTCCCGCCAGGGCCGCTCGCTGCGCGCCGGGCTCGCCGCCGTGAAGGCCTCGCCACGGGCGCGGCTCGCGCTGCTCACCGTCGCGGTGTCGCACACCACCATGGTCTCGATCATGGTGATGACCCCGGTCGACCTCGGTCACCACGGCGCCGGCCTGAAGCTGGTCGGGCTGGTGATCAGCGGGCACATCGCGGGCATGTTCGCGTTCTCGCCCGTCATGGGCTGGCTCGCCGACCGGCTGGGCAGGCTCTCCGTGATCGGCCTGGCGGCCGGGCTGCTCTCGGTCGCCGCCCTGCTGGCCGGTACGGCCGCCGGGAACCACGCGCAGAGCGCCGCCGGCCTGTTCCTGCTCGGCCTCGGCTGGTCCGCCGGCATGGTCTCCGGCTCGGCGCTGCTGACCGACTCCGTGCCGCAGCCCGCACGGGCCGCCGTCCAGGGCCTGAGCGACCTGACGATGAACGCGGCGGCCGGTCTGGGCGGCGCGGCCGCCGGCCTGGTGATGTCCCAGGCCGGCTACGGCTGGCTCAACGCCATCGGCGCCTCGCTGCTGCTGCCGATGGCCGCGCTGGTCCTGTTCACCGCCCGGCGCCACCCGGCGGCCGCCGCGCGGTAGGGGTCGCCGCCGGGCCGCTCAGAGGTTGATGTGGTAGGCCTTGCGCAGCGTCTCGTGGACGGTCCAGGTGGTCTTGTCCCCCTCGCGCAGCACGCAGGCCGAGCCGGGGCCGACCTCGAGCGTCGCGCCGCCCTCGACCTCGACGGTGGCGCGGCCGCTGACCACCACGAACAGCTCGTCGGCCTCGGTGTCGGTGACCACCCCCGGGGTGATCTGCCAGATGCCCCGGATCTGGGAGCCGTCCGCGGACTCCCAGAGCACCTTGCCCGTCACCACCGGGGTGCCGGAGACGATCTGTGCGGGGTCGAGGTCCTCGGCCTCCAGCTCGCCGTCGGGGACGTCCGCGACGGAGACGGCGAAGGAGGCGGGGGCGGTGTGGTCATCGGTGCTCATGGTGCGTCAGCCTAGGGCGGCCGCAGCGGCGGCGGGGTGAACACAGCGTCCAGCGCGGACGCGGCGCACACGTCACTCCGTCGAGCCGAGGGGCGGCTTCGCGCCGTCGTGGGGAGGGGCGCGTTTGGGGGCGCGCGTCCCGTGCCATGGATGGGGACATGCCACAGCACGCAGCAGCCGAGGTCCCGGTCCTGTCGGAAGAGGTGCGCGAGGCGCTCGCCGCGCGCAGGCCCGTCGTCGCCCTGGAGTCGACGATCCTCGCGCACGGCCTGCCCCGGCCCCGCAATCTGGCGGTGGGCCTGGAGCTGGAGGAGCTCGTCAGGGCCGGGGGCGCGGTCCCGGCGACGGTCGCGGTGGTCGACGGGGTGGCGCACGCGGGCCTGGACAAGGCCCGGCTGGAACGGATCGCGGCGGGCGAGGGGGTGCGCAAGCTCGGCCACCGCGACCTGGCGCCGGCGCTCGCGACGGGCGCCACGGGTGCCACGACCGTCTCGGCCACGGCCTTCCTGGCCGCGCGGGCCGGCCTGCGGGTCTTCGCCACGGGCGGGCTGGGCGGCGTGCACCGGGAGTTCGCGCAGACCCAGGACGAGTCGGCGGACCTGTCACTGCTGGCCCGTACCCGGATCACGGTGGTGTGCGCGGGGGTGAAGTCCATCCTGGACGTGCCCGCCACGCTCCAGCGGCTGGAGACGCTCGGCGTCGGGGTGGTGGGCTACCGGACCCGCGCCTTCCCCGGCTTCTACCTGGCCGACTCCGGCGAGCCGGTCGACTGGACGGTGCAGGAGCCGCGGGAGGTGGCGGAACTGATGGCCGCCCAGGACCTGCTGGGCGGACCGGAGTCGGCCCTGCTGGTGGCCAACCCGGTCCCCGTCTCCGAGCAGCTGGACCCGGCGCTCCACGACCGCGTCCTGGCGCAGGCCCTGGCCGAATGCCGGGAGCGCGGGATCACGGGGCAGGCGGTGACACCGTTCCTGCTGGGGTTCCTGGTACGGGCCACGGGCGGGGCCTCGCTGGAGGCGAACCTGGCGGCGGTACGGGGCAACGTCCGGCTCGCGGCCCGGATCGCCGCGGCGTGGGCGGCGCGGGCATGACGGGGGCGACGGGGGTGGCGGGGGCGACGGGGGTGGCGGGGGCGCTGCTGGTCGTCGGGGACGTGGTCACGGACGTGGTGGCGGTGCACCGCGAGCCCCTGGCCCCGGCCACCGACACCGCGGCCCGCATCCGCACCCTGCCCGGCGGCGCCGGCGCCAACGCGGCCTGCTGGGCGGCCCGCACGGGCACCGCCGAGGTGCGGCTCCTGGCGCGGGTGGGCTGCGAGTCGGCGCGCTGGCACGAGCGGGCCCTGGTCGACGCGGGGGTGCGGCCCCGGCTGGTGGTGGACCCGGCCGAGCCGACCGGGACGGTGGTGGCACTGGTCGGGGCGGACGCCGAGCGGACGTTCCTGACCGACAGCGGGGCCTCCCTGCGGCTGTGCCCGGCCGACTGGGCGCCCGCCCTGCTGGACGGGGCGGCCCACCTCCACCTCTCCGGCTACCTGTTCTTCGCCGAGTCCAGCCGGGAGCTGGCCCTGGTCGCGCTGCGGGCCGCGCGGACCCGGGGGGTGCCGGTCAGCGTGGACCCCGCCTCGGCGGGGTTCCTGGCCGGGCTGGGCCCCGAGGCCTTCCTGACGGCGGTGGCGGGCGTCGGGACCCTCCTGCCGAACGAGGACGAGGCCCGGCTGCTGGCCGGGGTCGCGGACACGGCCCGGGCCGCGGAGTCGCTCAGCCGGCGGATCCCGCTGGTGGTGGTGACCCGGGGCACGGGCGGGGCGCTCGTCGCCGAGGACGGCCGGATCACGGCCGAGGTCGAGGCGGAACCGGCGGACGCGGTGGACACCACCGGCGCGGGCGACGCCTTCACCGGCGCCTTCCTGGCGGCCCGCCTCTCCGGCGCCACCCCCGGCGCGGCGGCCCACGCGGGCTGCCACGCGGCGGCCCGCGCGATAACCCGCCTGGGCGGGCGGCCCTGAGGCGGCTCCCCCGGCGGGCCTACCGTTCGCGGATGCCGGTCCAGGCCGGGTGGCGGGGGTCGTCGGCGCGTACCAGGGCGTCCGACGTGGATGCCGGGTCCGTCTCGCGGGCGTAGCGGGCGAACGCCGGGAGGGTCCAGTGCTCCGCGGGGTCCGTGCGGCGGGCCAGGGCGCCCGGCGAGAGGCTGATGTGCACGGTGAGGTCGAAGGGGAACCAGTGGCCCAGCAGCAGGGGGCCGTGCAGGATCAGGACGCCGCCCGGTGGGAGCGGGGTGTAGGGGCTGCGGGTGGCGCGGTCGGTCACCGGGTCCCACAGGTCCGGCAGGACGCGGCCGGTGCCGCCCGGGTCCGTCGGCGCGAAGACCTCCCGCCACAGCGCGCCCGTGTCGTACCAGCCGCCGAGGTAGGCGTCCACGTCCTGCCGGCCGAACTCGAAGCGCAGCGACGCCGGCCGCAGGAAGCCCCCGGCCGCCACCACCAGCGCGGAACGCCCGCGCCCGCGCAGGGCGTCGGCCAGTGCGGCCGCGAGGACGCCGGTGTCGGCGGCGGGCGCGCCGTCGATGCCCACGCGCTGCCACGGGCCGCCGCCTTCGGACGGTGCGTCGAGGTGGCCGGCGAGCCGCTCGGCCATCCGCTGCCAGGTGATCGCTTCCAGCTTCACGGACCCATTGTCAGTGGTCGCCCTTAGCGTTTTTCACGAGGGATCACCGGTGAACAGGAGCCGGCGGCCCGACTCTTGGGGAGGGGTCTGTCATGGCTCGGGAGACGACGTACCTGGAGCTGTCGCAGGAGGACGGCGCGGCGCACAAGTTCTACGAGGTGACCGTCGACGGCGTCCTCGTCTCGGTGCGCTACGGCCGGATCGGCGCGGCCGGCCAGCTGCAGAGCTCGTCGTTCCCGACCACGGAGAAGGCGCGGGCCGCCGCGGCGAAGAAGATCGGCGAGAAGGTCCGCAAGGGGTACGCCCCGGCGGTCCGGGGGGCGCGCGCGGCGCGGCCGGTGACCCGCCGGCAGGTGGCCTCGGCGCCGTCGACGGCGAGGGCGGTGGCGCCGGTGCTGTGGCGCTTCCGCACCGGGTCGGCGGCCTTCGGCATCCATGTGGACGAGGACCGCTGCTGGGTGGGCAACCAGGCCGGCGACGTCTACACGGTCAGCCACGGCGGGGAGGTGCTCGCCCGCTACTCGCTGCCGGACGGGGTGAAGTGCCTGGTCGCCGACGAGTTCTGGATCTACGCGGGCTGTGACGACGGCACGGTGTACGACCTGTCGTCCAAGGTGCCGTTCGGGGCGTACGGGATAGCCGCGGACGTGGACATCTACTGGCTCGACATCCACGAGGGCGTGCTGCACGTCTCGGACGCCAACGGCGGCCTGACGGTCATCGACCACGAGGACGAGCACCAGTGGTCGCGCAAGTCCGCGGGCAACGGCGCCTGGATGGTCCGTGCGGACGAGCGGGCGGTGTACCACGGTCACGGCGGGGGTGTGACGGCCTACGCGGCGGACGGCACGGGCCAGTTGTGGCACACGGGGACGCCGGGCGGGGTGCTGTTCGGCTGGCAGGAGCAGGACGCGGTGTACGCGGGGACGGTGCGCAACACGGTGCAGCGGCTGTCGAAGGCGACGGGCGCGGTCGAGGCCTCGTACCGGTGCGACGCGGCGGTGTACTCGTGCGCGACCTCGCCGGACGGGCGGCACGTGTTCGCCGGTGACTCCTCGTCCTCGGTGTACTGCTTCGACGCCGACGGGCGGCGGCTGTGGAAGCTGGGCACGGGCAGCGGGTCGGCGCTGTCGATGCAGTACCTGGACGAGCGGCTCTATCTGGTCACGACGGACGGTTCGCTGGTGTGCGTGGACGCGAGCGAGGCGGCGATCGCGGCCGCCCAGCTGGGTTCCGTGCCGACCGCGGTGGACGTGAAGTCGGCGGCGGCGCTGCCGGTGTTCACCCCGGCCGCCTCGGCCGCCGCCGTGGCGACGGTGTCGGTGGCCTCGGTGCCCTCGGGGGGCGTGGTGGTCGAGTGCGTCCAGGTGGGCGGGCGGATGCGGGTGCAGGTGGTGTCGGACGGTTTCGAGCCGAGCTGGAACGTGCAGTTCCCGCGGGGGATACGGGAGGCCGGGGCCCGCTACGTGGTGGACGGTCTGCATGCGGCGACCGGCGGCTTCTACCGGGTGCGGGGCGAGATACGCCGGCTGGTCTGACCGGGCGGCCGGGGGCTGCCGGGACCGGGGGGCGCTGTGGCCCGCGCGGGGGGTGCCGTGGTGGACGGGGGTCTCCACGGCACCGCCCGGGCGGGTCAGGGCGTGTGGTCCGGGCAGCCGCAGGGGGTGGCGCCGAGCGGGGCGGGGGCGGGGAGGGCCCAGGGGTCGTCGTCGGCGAGTGCGCAGGTGACGTGGAGGACGACGGGGGCGGGGCCGAGGTTGCGGCCGAGGTGGACGTGGTCGTGGCCTTCGGGTTCCACGAAGGTGGCCCCCGTGGGGTGGACCTCCACGGTGCCGTCGGACAGGATCCTGGTGAGGGTGCCCGAGGTGACCGCCGCCATGAGCGGTACGAGGTGGTAGTGCCAGCCCGTGCAGCCGCCGGGCGGTATGACGACCTCCCGGCCCGAGAGGTACGCGGGGACCCGCGTTCCGGTGCGTCTCTCCGTCGTCGCCTGCCGTGTGCCCATGCGCGCTCCTCCACGGGCCCACCGCGTCCCGTACCGGCTCCCGTACCGGGTCACGCTAAGTGGAGGTCATGAGGTCCGGACAGATTTTCCGAATAACCAATAACCCATCTCCGTCAGGTGATAGGGGCGCCGGTCGGCGGTATCACATCGGCATGAGTCTCGTCGTCTTCGAGTCACTGAGGCCGATCCACTGCGCCGAGTGCCGGCGGGGGCCGCTGCGGCACCTCGTCCGCGAGTCCGGGGTGCCGCGCTGCCTGGACTGCGCCGACCTCGGGCACCTCGTGTACCTGCCGCGCGGCGATACGGCGCTCACCCGCCGGGCACGGGAGGCCAGTTCGCTGTCGGCCGTGGTCGTGCGCCGGCACCGGGGGCGCCGGCGCTACGAGCGGCAGGGGCTGCTGGTCGAGGACGCCGCCCTGGCCCGGGCCGAGCGCGCCTGCCTCGCGGACGCCGATGCCCGGGCCCGGCGCCGGGAGCGCGACCGGCTGCGCCGCGCGGCCGAGGACGTACGGTTCACGGCCGCGTTCGCCGCCGAGATCCTGCGGCTGTTCCCCGGCTGCCCGCCCGAGCGGGCGCGGGCGATCGCCGCCCACGCCTCGGTGCGCGGCAGTGGCCGGGTCGGCCGCACCGCGGCCGGCCGGGCCCTGGACGAGCAGGCGGTGTCGATGGCGGTACGGGCGGCCGTGCGGCACACCGACACCGAGTACGACGCGCTGCTGATGGCGGGGGTGCACCGGTTCGAGGCCCGCGCCCGGCTGGCGGCGCGGATCGACGCGATCCTCGACGGCTGGCGCGCGGGGCCCGTCAGCTGACGCGGAAGCGGCGGTAGAGCATCACCCCGCCGAACAGCAGTGCGCCGCTGCCGGGCAGCAGGTAGCCGAGCCCCGCGGAGCCGGTGTGGGCGAGGGCCGCCGGTCCGCCCGGCGGCAGCGAGGGGGCCGGGGTCGCGGGCGGGGTGACGGGCCGTTCGGTGACCGGCGGCAGCGGCTGGGGCGGCTTGCCGCCGCTGGGGGTCTCGCCGTTGACGGAGGTGTTCCCGTGGGAGGCGTTGCCGGCGCCGACGACGCTCACCGAGTTCCCGCTGACGTTGAGCGGGAGGTCGACGGGGAGCTGGAGGCCGTTGCCGGACAGCACCCCCGGAGAATCCTTTCCGCGCCCTTGCGCGGCGGCCCCTCCCCCTTGGCCGGCCCCGGGTTTCGACGGATGGGAGGGCCTGGGATCGGGATGCCCGCCGTCCGGGTCCGCGTGGGTACAGCGGTTGCCCGCGGCCGGGTTGAGCACACCGACCACGCTCACCGTGTTCCCGCACACGTTCACCGGGACGTGGACCGGCAGCTGCACCAGGTTCCCCGAGAGCAGCCCCGGCGAACGCTCGGCGGCCCCGCCCGCGTCGGCGTCGGCGTGGGCGAGACCGCCCACTCCCGCCACCGCCAGGCCGCCACCCGCGACGATCGCCGCGATCAAGCCGTTCCGACGACTGTGACGCATCAGCATTTCCTGCCTTCCGGAGGGTTTTCAGGGGCGTCGCGCCCGTACCGGAGACAACGCGGTGGACCCGTTCGGGTTATAGAGCCGGTAGGCATTTCACTCCATCGTGTACTGGGTAGTGCCTACTTCATGACAGAACGACCGCTGCTCCTGCTGGACGTGGACGGGCCCCTCAACCCCTTCCGGTCCCTCTCCGCGGGCCTGCGCGGCTACACCAGCCACCGCATGCGCCCGGACGTCTGGCTCTCCTACCGCGACCCGGAGTCCCGCCGGGCCCGGCGCGGCGTGCGGGTGCGCCTGCACCCCTCGCACGGGGCCCGCCTGCTGGCCCTGCCCTTCGAACTCGCCTGGGCCACCGCCTGGACCCACCAGGCCAACACCCTGATCGCCCCGCACATCGGGCTGCCCGCCGACCTGCCCGTGGTCGACTGGCCGCAGCTGTTCGGCCGCGACCCGGACGGCCTCTCCTGGAAGACCCGCCACCTCCTCGACTGGGCGGCCGGACGCCCCTTCGCCTGGGTCGACGACATGATCACCCCGCAGGACCGGGCCTGGGTCCGCGAGCACCATCCGGCCCCGGCCCTCCTGCTGCGCGTCCTGCCCCGCCACGGCCTGCGCGACCGGGACTTCACGGCCCTGTCCTCCTGGGCGGCCGGGCTCAGCCCCGCAGGGCGCTGACCGGGTCCGGGGAGGGCCGGCCCGAGGGCCACCAGTCGTCCGTCCCCGGACGGGACTCGTAGGCGTACCAGAGGCCGTCGCGGCCCAGGCGCAGCTGGCGGGTGCGGTCCGTGAGGCGGTTGCGTGCGGGGCGGAAGGAGCCCAGGCCGGCGGCGAGCAGGGCGGGGCGGGCCCGGTCGAAGGGGCCGGCCGGCGGGTCCCACGGCTCGTCGAGGACGGTCAGCGCGGGCAGCCCGCCCTGCCGCCAGGCCGCTGCGGCCCGGGCCAGGTCGGTGGTGGTCCGCCCGGTGGCCCGGGCCAGGTCCCGGTAGAGGGCGCGGGCGGTCCCGGTGAGGCCGGCCGTGGGATGCGCGGAGGCCAGCCGGACGGCGTCCTGCCACAGGCCCAGCCCGCCGATCGGGTCCTCCCCCGTGGTGAGCACGGCCAGGGCGCGGGCGGCGGCGTCACCGGCGAGCTGCTCCAGCGCCAGGGGGTCCGGGGCCGCCGGGTCGGACGGGTAGGCGGGCGGCGCACCCACGGCCGCCGGGGCGGCGAGCGGGGCGGGCAGCGGGGGCAGCACGGTGCGGGCCACCGCGGCGCGGGCGGGGACGCCGGGGAAGTCCGCCGCGGCGTCGGGCCGTTCGCGCGCGGCGTGCGCGGCGTTGCGCCGGGCCAGGTCCTCCAGGAGCTCCCGCTCGCCCCGGCCGCGCAGGAGCAGCAGGACGAACGGGTCGGTGTCCAGGAGGCGGGCGGCCCGGTAGCAGAGGGCCGCCGCGTGCTTGCAGGGCGGCCTGGCCGGGTCCGGGCAGGAGCAGCGCGCCCGCAGTTCACCCGCCCCGGGCAGGACCAGCGCGGCGAGGGACTGCGGGACCTCGCGCTCCAGCAGCGCCGCCAGCGCGGCGGGATCCGCCGCCACCGCCTCCAGCAGCTCGGCCCACTCGGAGTCGCCGAAGGCGGCCAGTGCCAGCTCGGTGCGGTAGGGGCGGGCCCGGCTGCCCCGGACGTAGGCCACGATCCGGCCGGGGGTGACCGTCACCGCGTCGACGTGCCCCTCGGTGGCGTACGTACGGCCGCGCGCGAGGCGGGCCGCGTCCGGCGCGCGCTCCTCCAGGGCGCGGACCCAGGCCCGGCCCCACCAGGTCACGGCCTCCGGCCCGGCGGGGACCGTCTCGAAGGTGCGGCGGCGGTCGTCCCGCGCGGTGATCATGAGGGCCTCCGCAGGGAGACGAGGTCGGCCAGCTCGCGGTCGGTGAGCTCGGTCAGCGCGGACTCGCCGGAGCCCAGCACCGCGTCGGCGAGGGCGCGTTTGGCTTCGAGGAGTTCGGCGATCCGGTCCTCGACGGTGCCTTCGGCGATGATGCGGTGGACCTGGACCGGCTGGGTCTGGCCGATGCGGTAGGCGCGGTCGGTGGCCTGTTCCTCGACGGCCGGGTTCCACCAGCGGTCGTAGTGCACGACGTGCCCCGCGCGGGTGAGGTTGAGGCCGGTGCCGGCGGCCTTGAGGGAGAGCAGGAAGACGGGGACGGCCCCGGACTGGAAGCGGTCGACGAGCTCCTCGCGGCGGGGCACTGGGGTGCCGCCGTGCAGGAGCTGGGTGGGGACGCCCCGGGCCGCGAGGTGGCGTTCGAGGATGCGGGCCATCGTCACGTACTGGGTGAAGACCAGGACCGAGCCGCCCTCGGCCAGGATGGTGTCCAGCAGCTCGTCGAGCAGGGCGAGTTTGCCCGAGCGGTGCGGGATGCGCGGCTCGGCCTCCTTCAGGTACTGCGCCGGGTGGTTGCAGATCTGCTTGAGCGAGGCCAGCAGCTTCATGATCATGCCGCGCCGTTCGATGCCCTCGCTGCCCTCGATCACGGCCATCGCCTCCTGCACCGCCGCCTGGTAGAGCGAGACCTGCTCCCGGGTCAGGGACACCGGATGGTCGGTCTCGGTCTTCGGCGGCAGCTCGGGCGCGATCCCGGGGTCGGACTTCTTGCGGCGCAGCAGGAACGGCCGCACCAGCGCGGCCAGCCGGGCGACGGCCGCCTCGTTGCCCCCGTCCTCCTCCTGCTGGTGCTCCACGGGGCGGGCGTGCCGGGCGCGGAAGGCGGTGAGCGGGCCCAGCAGCCCGGGGGTGGTCCAGTCGAGGAGGGCCCACAGCTCGGAGAGGTTGTTCTCCACCGGGGTACCGGTCAGCGCCACCCGCGCCGGGGCCGGGATCGTCCGCAGCGCCTTCGCGGTCGCCGAATGCGGGTTCTTCACGTGCTGTGCCTCGTCGGCGACGACCAGCCCCCAGCGCTGGCCGGCCAGCCGCCCGGCCGAGGCCCGCATCGTCCCGTAGGTGGTGAGGACGAAGCCGCCACCGAGGGAGTCGAGGCTGCGGTCCCCGCCGTGGAAGCGGCGCACGGGCGTGCCGGGCGCGAACCTCTCGATCTCCCGCTGCCAGTTCCCCAGCAGCGACGCCGGGCACACCACCAGCGTGGGCTCCGGGCGGGCCCGGTGCAGGTGCAGCGCGATCAGCGTGACCGTCTTGCCGAGCCCCATGTCGTCGGCGAGACAGCCCCCGAGCCCCAGCGAGGTCATCAGGTCCAGCCAGGCCAGGCCCCGCAGCTGGTAGTCCCGCAGGGTGGCCCGGAGCCCCGCCGGGGCCGCGACGGGCGCCAGCTCGCCCGTCAGCCGGTCCCGCAGCGCCGCGAGCGCGCCCACCGGGACCGCCTCCACCGGTTCTCCGTCGACCTCGGCCGTCCCCGTCAGCACGGTGGCCAGCGCGTCCACCGGGTCCAGCAGGCCCAGCTCCCGCTTGCGCGCCTTGCGCACCAGCTCGGGGTCGACCCGCACCCACTGGTCGCGCAGCCGCACCACCGGGCGGTGGGCCTCGGCGAGGGCGTCCATCTCCGAGGGGGTGAGCCGGTCCCCGCCGAGCGCGAGCTCCCAGGAGAACGCGAACAGCCCGGCGGCGTCGAAGAAGGCCGTGCCGTCGGTGGCGGAGCCGGGCGCGGCCTGCCGGACGACGGCGGTCGCGGTGAGGGTACGGGCGAGCTCGCGCGGCCAGTGCACCACGACCCCGGCCCGCTCCAGCCGGGTCGCGGCGGTGCCCAGCAGGTCTTCGAGCTCCGCGTCGGAAAGGGCGAGGGCGTCGGGCACGGGCTGGTCGAGCAGGCGCAGCAGCGGCGGCCAGACCCGGCCGGCCCGGCGCAGCGCGAGCACGGCGTCGATCCGGGCGCGCGGCCCGAACCCGGCCGCGGCGGCTCCGGCCCACAGCAGCCCCGCGTCCGTCACCAGGGTCGGGTCGGCGAGGCTGTGCACCTGGACCACGGCCGCCCCGGCGCGCCGGACGTCCTGCGGCTCGGCCTCGTCGAAGAGGTGGAAGGCGGACAGGTCGAGCCGCAGGGAGATCCCCACCCCGGCGTCGGCGCCGGCCGCGACCTGCGCGGCCCATTCCCGTATCCCGGGCACCTGCTGCGGCTGCGCCGCCGCGAAGGGCGCTCCGACGGCGAACGGCGCGGCCGGGGTGCGCGGCAGGGTGTCGGCGACGGCGTCGAGGAAGGCCCGGACCAGGGCCTGCGGTTCGGGCAGCGCCAGCGGACGGCGCCCGGGGAGCGGGGTCGCGTACCCCTCGTACGGGAGGGCGGCGGCGACGGCGCGCAGGTGGCCGACGTCGTCGGCGTCGAGCGGGCCGGCCCGCCAGGCGTCGACCCCGCCGGGCGTGAGCCCGGGCAGCAGGCGGCCCCGGGCCGCGAGGGCCAGGGCCTGGACGGCGGCGGTGCCCCAGGCCCGCGTGGCGGGATGGGCGGCGGGGCTGTGGGCGGCCCGGGTCAGCAGGGGCAGGGCCTCGGCCACGGGGAGGGTCAGGGCGGGCACGGTACGGGTGCGGACCCCGGAGCCGTGCGGCCGCACCACCTGGAGCGGATGCGGGGTCCCGGGGCCCTCGGGCAGCGGCTCCCCGTCGGGGCACCAGAAGGCCACCCGCCCCTCGCGGGGGACCTCGGCGGGGAGGAACACGGCGGCCCGGCGCAGCAACGGCGGCGGCGGCGCCTGATGCGGCGGCCGGTGCGGCGACTGCCGGTACGGCTGCGTGGTCACGGGTCCCCCTCCCTGCTGCTGCTCGGTACCCGCCCGGTCGTGGCGGATCCCCTGCCGCCGAGTCTAGGCGCGGCCACTGACAACGCCGCTGACCTGGGGTTATGACGGGGCCGTACCGGGGGCGGACGCGGGGTGCGGGGCCCGGCCGGGGGCTGCGCCGGTCCCGCTGCGCGGAGCGGTCCCCTCCCCGCCCTTCCACCGTTCCTCCTCCGGCTACCGCTGGGAAGTGCCCCCAGGGGCTCCGCCCCGGCCCCCGTGCCGCGTGGGACCATGGAGGAGGGGTCTCCGTCACGGCGAGGCGATGGCCATGCGTACCGGGAACGAGCCCCTGACCGCCCGCAGCCCGCTGCGGCTGCGGTTCTGGCTCAGTGTGTGGGGGCTGATCTGGGCGGCCGCCGGCGCGGCGGCGTTCTCCCTGGCCGCACGGCCCGGCTGGGCCGCGGCCTGCGCGGCCCTGGCGGTGCTGGCCGCGGTGGACCTGGCCGTGGTGGTCCACCACATCCACCAGGGCCCGCACTACCAGCCGGGCCGCGACGTCCCCCCGTACGAGCCCCCGCGCGGCCGGTAACGGACCCGGCCCGCCCGCCCGTCCGAGGGGCGGTACCCGACCGAGGGGCGACGCCCGGCCAAGAGGCGGCACCCGGCCGGAGGGCGGCAGCCAGCCAAGAGGCAGCACCCAACCGAGGGGCGGCACCCGGCCGGAGGGCGGCGCCCAGCCGAAGGGCGGCACCTGACCAAGAGGCGGCGCCCGGCCGGAGGGCGGCACCCGACCAAGAGGCGGCACCCGGCCGGAGGGCGGCGCCCGGCCCAAGGGCGGCACCCGACCAAGAGGCGGCACCCGGCCGGAGGGCAGCGCCCGGCCCAAGGGCGGCACCCGTCCGAAGCGCGGTGCCCGGGGCGCCGGTCGGGGTGGGCGCCGGTCGGGGTGGGCGGCGGCGGGGTGGGCGGCGGCGGGGTGGTCGGTTTGCGCCGGCCGCGCGGGGACCGGTCGCTCAAGCCCCGGTGCGCGACCGCCCGGCGGGCCGTCAGCCCTCGAAGCGGGCCGCCTCCAGGTACTCGGGCTGCGGGTCGAGGGCGGCGGCGAGCCGGAAGTGCCGCCGGGCCCGCTCGGGCCGGCCGGCGCGCTCGTGGGTGCGGGCGAGGGCGAAGTGGGCGAAGGCGTTGTCCGGCTCGCGCTCCAGGACCAGCTCGAACTCCAGCTGCGCGGGCCGCAGCTGGGCCGCCGCGAAGAAGGCCCGGGCGCGCAGCAGACGCGCCGCGGTGTTCTCCGGGTGGGCGGCTATGACGGAGTCGAGCAGCCGGACCGCGCCGCGCGGGTCCCGGGCTTCGAGCAGCTGCTCGGCGGCCCGGTAGTCGATGACGTGCGTCTCGGGACTCGGGGGACCCGCGGGCTCCCGCGGGGACGGCGGCGTGGGCGTGGTGTCGGGCACAGTAAGTCTCCTTCCCTCTGCGCACGCCCTCAACGCACCTGCGCGCCACGGTTGTTCCCCGGTGACGCGGCGGCTGCGCTGCGCAACCGCGCGCGGGCCGCGCCGACTGCGGTTCCGTGGCCGCCCGGGTGCCTGCCGCGTGCGCGGGCCACGCGGCACCCGCCTCCGGCGCTCCGCCGAGGCGCAGGTGCCGCCGCATGCTCCGCAGCCGCGACCACCAGGGACTGCGCCGGCTGCCCGTCCGGGCACGCTCCGACCGCGGCCCACCGGCCCACCGGCGCTCCGCCGCCCGTGCCGCGGGCGGCTGCGCTACTCCGCGGCAGCCGCCGGCTCCGCGGTCCCCCCGTCCTCCGCGGCCCGCTCCGCGAGCCGCTCCCACACCGCGCGGACCTGCGGCTCCAGCGCCTCCAGCGGGCCGTCGTTGTCGATCACCAGCGTGGCCACCGCCAGCCGCTGTTCCCGGGTGGCCTGCGCGGCCATGCGGGCGCGGGCCTCCTCCTCGGTCATCCCGCGCAGCGCGGTGAGCCGGGCCAGCTGCGTCGCCGGTGCGGCGTCCACGACGACCACCAGGTCGTACAGCGGGGCGAGGCCGTTCTCGGTGAGGAGCGGTACGTCGTGCACCACGATCGCGTCGGGTCCGGCGGCCCCCTCCAGCTCGGCGGACCGGGCCCCGACCAGCGGGTGCACGATCGCGTTCAGCGTGCGGAGCTTGTCGGGGTCGGCGAAGACGATCGCCCCCAGCTTCGGCCGGTCCAGCGTCCCGTCGCCGGTCAGCACGGACTCCCCGAAGGCCTCCACCACGGCCGCGAGGCCGGGCGTCCCGGGCTCCACGACCTCCCGTGCGATCCGGTCGGCGTCCACGACGACCGCCCCGTACCCCGCCAGCAGCCGCGAGACCTCGCTCTTGCCGGCACCGATTCCGCCTGTCAGGCCCACCTTCAGCATGCCCAGCACCCTAGCGCCCCCCTCCCGGGCGGCTCCGGCCGCATCCCCCCGCCCCCGCCCCCCGGTGACGCCTACGCGTCGCCCTCGCGCTCCGCGAGGAACCGCTCGAACTCGCGGCCGAGCTCGTCCGCCGTCGGGATCTCGGCCGGCTCGGCGATCATGTTGCCGCGGGTCTCGGCCCCGGCCGCGGCGTCGTACTGGTGCTCCAGTCCCTGGACGAGGCTGACGAGCTCCTCGTCGCCCTCGCGGATCTGCCGGTCGATCTCCGTCTGCGTGCGGTGCGCCTCGGTGCGCAGGGCGTGCGCGACGGCGGGCAGGACCAGCCCGGTCGCCGCCGTGATCGCCTCGAGCGCGGTGAGCGCGGCGTCCGGGTACGGGGAGCGGGCGACGTAGTGCGGGACGTGCGCCGCGACGCCGAGCACGTCGTGCCCGGCCTGGCCGAGGCGGAACTCGACCAGCGACTCGGCGCTGCCGGGGACCTGGGCCTCGTCGAAGGGGCTGCGGTGGCCGGGCATCAGGTCGGTGCGGTTGCCGTGCGGGGTGATGCCGACGGGCCGGGTGTGGGGGACGCCCATGGGGATGCCGTGGAAGTTGACCGAGAGCCGGACGCCGAGCCGCTCGACGATCTGGCGGACGGCGACGGCGAAGCGCTCCCACTCCACGTCCGGCTCGGGGCCGGACAGGAGCAGGAAGGGCGCGCCGGTGGCGTCCTGCACGAGGCGGACCTCCAGGCGGGGCTCCTCGAACTCCGTCCAGTGGTCGCGCTGGAAGGTCAGCAGCGGGCGGCGGGCCCGGTAGTCCACCAGCCGGTCCGCGTCGAAGCGGGCCACCACCTGGTGGGGCAGGGTGTCGAGGAGCCGTTCGACGATCTGCTCGCCGGTCTCGCCGGCGTCGATGTACCCCTCGAAGTGGTAGAGCATGACCAGTCCGGCCGAGTCCTGGGCCAGCGCCACGTCGGCCACCGCCAGACCCTTGGCGTCCCATTCGTACAGACCCTGTGGATCACGCACCGTCACCACTCCTCCCTCGCACCGTGTTCTCTGCAAGGAACGTCCAAGGGCGCCCGGCCATTCCCCGGTTGGCCGCATTCACCGGAACGAAACACGAGCCGGCGCAGTACCCGGTAACCGGCGCAGTACCCGGTAACCGGCGCGGTACCCGGGAAACGCGACGAGGCCCGCCCCCCCGAAGGGGACGGGCCTCGCCGTTCAGCTCACTTCACGCCGGAGCGTGGAGCACTCGCTGCGCTGCGATCAGCTCTGGCCGCCGGCCAGCTTCTCGCGGAGCGCGGCCAGGGCCTCGTCGGACGCCAGGGCGCCGGAGGTCTCGTCCGCACCCTCGGAGGAGTAGGAGCCACCCGAGATGCCCGCACCGGCGTTGCCACCGGCGGCCGGGGCGGTCTCGCCCGCGGCGGCAGCGGCCTCGTCGGCCTCGCGGCTCTTGATGACCTGCGCCTGGTGCTGCTCGAAGCGGACCTGCGCCTCGGCGTACTGGCGCTCCCACGTCTCGCGCTGGGTCTCGTAGCCCTCGAGCCAGTCGTTGGTCTCGGGGTCGAAGCCCTCGGGGTAGATGTAGTTGCCCTGGTCGTCGTAGGACGCGGCCATGCCGTACAGGGTCGGGTCGAACTCGACCGACGCCGGGTCGGCACCGAAGGACTCGTTGGCCTGCTTGAGGGACAGCGAGATCCGGCGACGCTCGAGGTCGATGTCGATGACCTTGACGAAGATCTCGTCGTTGACCTGGACGACCTGCTCCGGGATCTCCACGTGGCGCTCGGCCAGCTCGGAGATGTGGACCAGACCCTCGATGCCCTCGTCCACGCGGACGAACGCACCGAACGGAACCAGCTTGGTGACCTTACCCGGGACGACCTGGCCGATCTGGTGGGTCCGGGCGAACTGCTGCCACGGGTCCTCCTGCGTCGCCTTCAGCGACAGGGAGACGCGCTCGCGGTCCATGTCCACGTCGAGGACCTCGACGGTGACTTCCTGACCGACCTCGACGACCTCGGACGGGTGGTCGATGTGCTTCCAGGACAGCTCGGAGACGTGGACGAGACCGTCGACGCCACCCAGGTCCACGAACGCACCGAAGTTGACGATCGAGGAGACGACGCCGGAGCGGACCTGACCCTTCTGCAGGGTGGTGAGGAACGTCTGGCGGACCTCGGACTGGGTCTGCTCGAGCCAGGCGCGGCGGGACAGGACCACGTTGTTGCGGTTCTTGTCCAGCTCGATGATCTTCGCCTCGAGCTCCTTGCCCACGTAGGGCTGGAGGTCGCGGACGCGGCGCATCTCGACGAGAGAGGCCGGGAGGAAGCCGCGGAGGCCGATGTCGAGGATGAGACCACCCTTGACGACCTCGATGACGGTACCGGTGACGATGCCGTCTTCTTCCTTGATCTTCTCGATCGTGCCCCAGGCACGCTCGTACTGAGCGCGCTTCTTGGACAGGATCAGGCGGCCTTCCTTGTCCTCCTTCTGGAGAACCAGGGCCTCGATCTCGTCACCGACCTTGACGACCTCGTTCGGGTCGACGTCGTGCTTGATCGAGAGCTCGCGGCTCGGGATCACGCCTTCCGTCTTGTAACCGATGTCGAGCAGGACCTCGTCCCGGTCGACCTTCACGATGACGCCGTCGACGATGTCGCCGTCGTTGAAGTACTTGATCGTCTCGTCGATCGCGGCCAGGAAGGCTTCCGCGTTACCGATGTCGTTGACCGCTACCTGCGGAGTGGTGGTGGCGGTGGTCTCGGTGCTGCTCGTCATGTGGGAAAGGGCTCCGGTTACGGACAGAAAGTCGTAGGTACTGCTACGCCGGGAGCCCTTATCGGCATCTGCCGATGAAGCCGGACAGCCAAGGAAGCCCATCCCCCGCAAGGGGTAGGGGCCTCGAAAACCGAGGGGACATTCAACAGATGCAAGCGCAGCCTGCTATGTCTGAGGAGCACAGGCTCGCAGCGCAACTTGTAGCATACGGGGGCAGCCGGACAGGGTCAATGCGCGAAGGCGCACACCGCGGGCGGATCACCGCATAACCGGCACAATTCGTGGGCGGCAACGCCCTGATGAGCGATCCGCACGGATTTTCAGCCGTCCGGGTGCCATACCAGCCATCCGCAGACTACGACGACGGGCCCCATGAACCAAGAGGACTACGCCCCCGAAGACGCACCCGGCGAGGACGCGCACGACGAGGACGGTGCCGAGGCCACCCGGCGCGAGGCCGGGGAGGCGGAGAGCAGCCGCGCCAGCCGCGGCTGGTGGGACCGCAACGCCGACGAGTACCAGAGCGAGCACGGCGCGTTCCTCGGCGACGACCGCTTCGTCTGGGGCCCGGAGGGCCTGGACGAGGAGGAGGCGGCGCTGCTGGGCCCGGCCGCCTCCCTCAAGGGCAAGGACGTCCTGGAGATCGGCGCCGGCGCCGCCCAGTGCTCGCGCTGGCTGGCCGCGCGGGGGGCCCGCCCGGTGGCGCTGGACCTCTCGCACCGCCAGCTCCAGCACGCCCTGCGCATCGGCGGCGAGGTGCCCCTGGTGGAGGCCGACGCCGGCCGGCTGCCCTTCCGCGACGCCTCCTTCGACCTGGCCTGCTCCGCCTACGGGGCGGTCCCCTTCGTCGCCGACCCGGTGGGCGTGATGCGCGAGGTGCACCGCGTGCTGCGCCCCGGCGGCCGCTGGGTCTTCTCCGTCACCCACCCCGTCCGCTGGGCCTTCCCGGACGAGCCGGGCCCGGAGGGGCTGTCGGTGTCCGCCTCCTACTTCGACCGGACCCCGTACGTCGAGCAGGACGAGCAGGGCCGCGCGGTGTACGTGGAACACCACCGCACCGTCGGCGACCGGGTCCGCGACGTGGTCGCGGGCGGCTTCCGGCTGCTGGACCTGGTGGAACCGGAGTGGCCGGAGTGGAACAGCCAGGAGTGGGGCGGCTGGTCCCCGCTGCGCGGCAACCTGATCCCGGGCACGGCGATCTTCGTGTGCGAGAGGGACTGAGCGCCTTGATCCGCCAGGCCGACCTCGACGCCCTTCCCGTACGCGAGGCCGTGCCCGCGCTCGTCTCCGCCCTCGACGGCCACGGCACGGCCGTGCTGTGCGCCCCGCCCGGCACCGGCAAGACCACGCTGGTCCCGCTGGTGCTGGCCGGGCTGGTGGGCGGGGGCCCGCGGCGCCGGGTGGTCGTCGCCGAGCCCCGGCGGATCGCCGCCCGCGCGGCGGCCCGGCGGATGGCCTGGCTGCTGGGCGAGGCCGTCGGGGACTCGGTGGGGTTCACGGTGCGCGGGGAGCGCGTCGTGGGCCGGGACACGGCCGTGGAGGTGGTGACCACCGGGGTGCTGCTCCAGCGGCTCCAGCGCGACCAGGAGCTGGCCGGCGTGGACGTGGTGGTCCTGGACGAGTGCCACGAGCGGCACCTGGACGCCGACACGGTCGCCGCCTTCCTGCTGGACGTGCGCGAGACCCTGCGGCCGGAGCTGCGCCTGGTCGCGGCCTCGGCGACGACGGACGCGGCGGGCTGGTCGCGGCTGCTGGGGGACGCGCCGGTGGTCGAGGCGGCCGGGGTCTCGTACCCGGTGGGGACGGTGTGGGCGCCGCCGGCCCGGCCGGTGCGGCCCCCGCACGGGATGAGGGTGGATCCGGCGCAGCTGGCGCACGTGGCGTCGGTGGTGCGGCGGGCACTGGAGGAACGTTCCGGCGATGTGCTGTGCTTCCTGCCCGGCGTGGGCGAGATCGCCCGGGTGGCCGGGCAGCTGGGCGGGGTGGACGCGGAGGTGCTCCAGGTCCACGGGCGGGCCCCGGCGGCCGTGCAGGACGCGGCGCTGACGGCGTCGGCGCACCGGCGGGTGATCCTCGCGACGGCGGTCGCGGAGTCGAGCCTGACGGTGCCGGGCGTACGGGTGGTCGTGGACTCGGGGCTGGCGCGCGAGCCGCGGGTGGACCACGCGCGGGGGCTGGGCGCGCTGGCGACCGTACGGGCCTCCCGAGCGGCGGGCCGCCAGCGGGCGGGGCGGGCCGGGCGGGAGGCGCCGGGCGTGGTGTACCGGTGCTGGACGGAGGCGGAGGACGGGCGGCTGCCGGCCTTCCCCTCCCCCGAGATCCGGATCGCGGACCTGGCGCAGTTCGCGCTCCAGGCCGCCTGCTGGGGCGACCCGGACGCGTCGGGGCTCGCGCTGCTCGATGCGCCGCCGGCCGGGGCGATGGCCGCGGCCCGGGAGGTGCTGTCGGCGGTCGGCGCGGTGGACGCGGCCGGGCGGCCGACCCCGCGGGGGCTGCGGATGGCCCGGCTGGGGCTGCACCCCCGGCTGGCGCGGGCACTGCTGGACGGGGCGGCGGCGCTGGGCGCGCGGCGCGCGGCGGAGGTGGTGGCGCTGCTGAGCGAGGAGCCGCCGCGGGAGTACGGCGACGACCTGGCCGCCGCCTGGCGGCGGGCCCGTCGCGGGGGTGACGCGTACGCGGCCCGCTGGCGGGCGGAGTCGGGGCGCCTGCTGCGGGCGCTGGGCTCCGCCGGGGTTCAGGGGGGCGCAGCCGGCGCTGCGGACGGCCCCTCCGGTGCCGACGCCGCTGCGCGGGGCTCCTCCCCCACCCCGCCCCTTCTCCCCCAGCTACCGCTGGGGGGACCCCCAGAAACCGGGGGCGAGCCCCCGGCCCCCTCCCGGGGCTCCGCCCCGGAC
>NZ_JBHVUQ010000111.1:0-26103 GCF_042884105.1 Streptomyces sp. NPDC058157 | reverse complement strand
CGGTGGTCCCGCGCCGGTGGGCGGCGGGCGGCGGGCCGACGGGCCCGCGGCGCTGCACCTGCGGATCCTGCGCGAGGACCCCTCGCTGCTGCCGCTGTCCGCCGCCCGCGCCGAGGCCCCCGCCTGGCAGGCCCCGCACCAGCTGCCCGCCGGGCTCGCCGACTTCACCGGCCGCGAGTCCGCCGTCGAGCTGCTGGTCGACCGCCTCGTGGGCGGCGTCGGGCGCGCCGTGGTCGTCTCCGCGCTGGACGGGATGGGCGGGGTCGGGAAGACCACCCTGGCGGTCCACGTGGCCCGGCGGGTCCACGAGCGGTTCCCCGACGGGCAGCTGTTCGCCGACCTGCGCGGCGCCGACCGGGCCCCGCTGGACCCCGGACCGGCGCTGGCCCGGTTCCTGGGCGCGCTGGGGGTGGCCGCGTCCGAGATCCCGCTGGACCTGGGGGAACGTTCCGCCCTGTACCGTTCGGCCCTCGCGGGCCGCAAGGTGCTCGTCGTGCTCGACAACGCCGCCGGTCCCGAGCAGGTGCTGCCCCTGCTCCCGGGCTCCGCCGGCTGCGCCGTCCTCATCACCAGCCGCACCCGGCTCACCGGCCTCGCCGGAGCCCACCAGATGCGGCTGGAGACCCTCGAACCGGACGAGGCCCTGGAGCTGTTCACCCGGATCGCCGGGGCGGAGCGGGTGGCCGCGGAGCCCGGTCTGGCCGAGGAGATCGTGGCGGCCTGCGGACTGCTGCCGCTCGCGGTCAGGATCGTCGCCTCGCGGCTGGCCGCGGACCCCGCGCTCAGTCTGGCGGCGCTCTCCGCGGCACTGTGCGACGAGCGCAGGCTGGCCGAGCTGGACGACGGGGACCGCACCGTGGAGGCCACGTTCGCCCTCTCCTACCACCGGCTCGGCCCGGACCTCGCCCGGGCCTTCCGGCTGCTGGCCCTGCCCGACGCCCCGGACCTCTCCCTGCCCTGCGCCGCGGCCCTGCTCGGCCTGTCCGAGGCGGAGGCCGACGAGCTGCTCGAAGCGCTGGTCGACCTGAACCTGCTGCACTCCCCGCAGTTCGAGCGGTACGGCTTCCACGACCTCGTACGCGACTACGCACGCGGCCGGCTGGCGCAGGAGGAACCCGCCGCGGAGCGCACCGCGGCCGCCGACCGGCTGGTCGACTTCTGCCTGGCCACGGCACGCAACGCCGACCTCGCCGCCCGTTCCGTCGACCCGGTCGAGCAGAGCCTGCTGGACGCGCCGGTGGTCTCCCGGGGCCGCCCGGTGGCCGACTCGGCCGAGGCCGTGCGCTGGATGCGCGAGCAGGCCGGGGTGCACGCCGCGGCCATCCACCTGAGCTGCGCCGATCCGGGGCTGCCGCTGGACCGCGCCGCCGAACTCGCGGACAAGATGGGGTCGGTGCTCTTCGAGCGGGCCCAGACCACGATCATCGCCGACCTGGCCGAGCGCATCGCCCGTGAGGCGGCGGCCCGGGGCGACGACGGGCCCGAGGCGCTCGCCCGCCACGTCCGCGGCATCATGCTGTGGCACGTCAACCGGTACGAGGAGTCCGAGCGGGAGATCGGCCGGGCGGTCGCCCTGTGCGAGGGCGTCGACGAGGGTCCGATCGTCCGGGTACGGGCCAAGGCGCTGCTCGCGCTGGGCAGCAACCTCCGTATCCGCGGCCGGTACGCCGAGGCCGCCACGTACGCCGGCAGCGCGGCCGGGCTGTTCCGGCGGGTGGGTGCGGAGCGGGCCGAGGGCAGCGCCCTGGGGGAGTTCGCGTTCTGCGCCGCCCACACCGGGCGGGTGGAGGAGAGCCGGGCCGCCGCCGAGCGCGGCGCCCGCCTGATGGACGGGTCGGGGCCGGTGTCGGCCGCGACCGGGCGCTACTACCTGGCCCGGGTGCTGCGGCTGTGCGGCGACCCGGAGGCCGCCCTGGTCCACGCGGTGCGCGCCCGGGAGGAGTTCGCGGCCCTGCAGATCACGGTGTTCGAAGCGGCGACGGGGGACCTGGTGGCCCGGATCCACGCCGAGGCGGGCCGCTGGCTGCTCGCGGCGGAGGCCGCCGAGGCGGTCCTGCCGCTCGCCGGACGCACCAGTGCGGCGCTGGAGGCCGCGCTGCTGCGCACGCTGGGGACGGTGCACTCCGGTCTGGCCCGGCCGCGGCAGGCCCGGGCCTGCCTGGAGGACGCGCTGGCGGTCTACGAGCGGCTCGGTCTGGGGGACGACGCCGGGGAGACCCGGGCCCTGCTGGAGGCGCTCCCACAGCCGTAGCCGCCCCCAACAGCGCATGCAGCTACGCGCGTTGACCACCTGTCTACCGGGGTCCGTGACCTTCGTTCTCGTCAGTCACACCGACGAGAGGAACGAACCGATGCCCACGTTTCCGCAGAACGGTCAGGCCTGGACGCTGCAGACCCCGCTCGACGGGCCGGGCGGCAAGATCGTCGCCGACCTGCAGAGCAGCAACAGCGCACGGGGGACGCGCATCCAGTCGTGGTCCGACAACGGCACCCGGGCCCAGGGCTGGGTCTTCTGGGCCAAGGAGAACGGCACCTGGCTGCTGGAGACCCAGATCACGCAGGGCACGCACGCCCCCGGCCAGGGCATGGCCATGGACTACAACTTCTCCACCGGCCAGACCTGGCTGTTCAACGAGCACGGCCAGCCCAACCAGCGCTGGTGCCTGGAGGTCGTGAACAACGACTGGCTGCGGATCAAGACCGTCCGCACCGACGAGGGCGACCTCTACCTGACGGCGTCCGCGCAGATGGGCGCCCCCCTGACGCTGGCCCGGCGGGACGACTCCCAGCAGGGCCAGCTGTGGCGGCTGGTGCCGGCCCGCGGGCAGGGCGGCGGGAACGGGGGCGGCGGGCAGCAGCAGCCCCAGCCGCAGCCGCAGCCCCGTCCGCAGCCCCAGCAGGGCGGCGGGCACGAGGACCGCGTCCTCCAGCTCACCAACGAGTACCGGCAGCGCAACGGCCGCAGCACCCTGACCCTGCACCCGGCCCTGAACGCGGTCGCCCAGTCGAGCGCCGCCGAGCAGGCCCGGCGCAACACCCAGGGCCACTTCACCGTGGGCCAGTGGTTCTCGCAGGCCGCCGCGGGCGGTTACCGGGGCGCGGGCAACATGTGGGAGAACGCGGGCGGGGCCCGGGTCGGCGGCAACGACTACTGGCCGACCCCGGAGCGGATCGTCCAGGCCTGGATCGACGAGCCCGGCCACCGCGACAACATGCTCCAGCCCGCCGCCACGCACCTGGGCGTGGGCCGCACCAGCAGCGGCGACGGAACGACGTTCTGGTCCCAGATCCTCGCCAGCTGAAGCCCCTCTCCCCCTCTTCCCGCAGGCACACGCACACGCACACGCATACGCACACGCACGCGTACACAGGAGCACCTTCATGACCGCAACCGCAGCAGACCTGATCAACGCCGCCCGCGGCGAGATCGGATACCAGGAGGGCAACGACGACGGCGACTGGAACAACATCCAGAAGTACTCCCCCGCCGTGCCCGACCTCGAATGGTCCCAGGGCGAGGCGTGGTGCGCCACGTTCGTGGCCTGGTGCGCCCAGGAATCGGGCAACGCCTCCCTCTTCCCCGTCACCGCGTCCTGCGCCGAGGGCGTGTCCTGGTTCTCGGACCGCGACCGGTTCACGGAGTACCCGGTGATCGGCGGCCAGGTCTTCTTCGGCCCCGGCGGCGGCAGCCACACCGGCATCTGCATCGCCTACACCGACTCCACGATCACCACCGTCGAGGGCAACACCAACGACGACGGGAGCGCGGAGGGCGACGGCGTCTACCTCAAGACCCGCGACCGCCGGTCGAGCCGCATATACGGGTACGGCGTCCCGGACTTCGCCGAGGGCGTCGTGCTGGCCGACCCCGAGTGGAAGGGGCGCCCCGGGGCGGTGGTCTTCACCGAGGAGGCCTCGGAGTCCGACCTGCCCTCCGGCCCCTCCTCCGGCACGGCCGAGCCCTCGTCCGCCCGTGACGGCGCCGAGGACGGCGGGACCGCGGGCGCCGACTGCGAGCCCTTCCCCGGCGCCGAGTTCTTCCACGCCGGGCAGGACAGCCCCGTCGTCACCCGGATGGGAGAGCGCCTGGTCGCCGAGGGCTGCTCCGCCTACGCCGAGGGCCCCGGGCCCCGCTGGAGCGACGCGGACCGGGAATCGTTCCGCAACTGGCAGCACAAGCTCGGCGACAGCGGCGCCGACGCGGACGGCATCCCGGGCCCCAAGCAGTGGGAGGCCCTGAAGGTCCCCCGCGGCTGACGCCCGCCGCCACCCCATGAACCACCCGCCGGGCGGGGTCCGCAGTCCCCCGCGGCCCCCGCCCCGGGTGAACACGCGGCCCCAGGTCACCGACCTGGGGCCGCGTCCTCGTCCCGGCCGGCTACGGGAGCCAGGACGCGGGGTCGGCCGGGCCCTGCCCGCCCGTCGCCAGGTTCTTCACCTCGTGGTTCCCGCCCTCCTCGAGGGGCGGGAACCAGACGAACGGGATGCCCTTGCGGGAGGCGTAGCGGAGCTGCTTGGCCACCTTGTCGGCCTGGTGGTAGAGCTCGACGTTCATCCCCCGCGCCCGCAGGGCCGCCGCCGTGGCCCCGGCCTCGCGGCGGAGGTCGTCGCGCGGGACGGCGACGAGGACCTGGCTGGGGCACTTGGGGCCGGTTTCGAGGAGGCCCTCCGCCAGGAGCTTGGCGAAGACGCGGGTCAGGCCGATCGACATGCCGACCCCGGGCAGGGCGCGCCGGATGAAGGAGCCGGTCAGGTTCTCGTAGCGGCCGCCCGAGCAGATGCTCCCGTAGTCCGGCCAGTCGGTGAACTTCCCCTCGTAGACGGTCCCCGTGTAGTAGTCGAGACCGCGGGCGATCGACAGGTCCGCGACGACGCTGCCCGCGGGCAGGTCGTCCAGGGAGTCCATGACGTAGGCCAGTTCGGCGAGGCCCTCGTCGAGGAGGTCCGAGGTGACCCCGAGGCCCTTGACCTCGTCCACGACACCGGCGCCCGCGCCGCGCAGCCGGGCGAGGGCCAGGCAGGAGTCGACCGTCCGGGCGGGCAGGCCGAGTTCGCCCGACAGGATCGCGGCGACGCCCTCGGGGCCGGTCTTGTCGAGCTTGTCGACGGCCCGGATCACCGACAGCGGATCGTCGATGCCCAGCCCCTCGTAGAACCCCTGCAGGACCTTGCGGTTGTTGACGCCCAGCGTCCAGGCGGGCAGGTCCAGCGCGGTCATCACCTCGTGGACCATGCGCGGCAGTTCGGCGTCGAAGTGGAGCGGGAGCCGGTCGACGTTGATGACGTCGATGTCGCACTGGGTGAATTCCCGGAAACGGCCCTCCTGGGCCCGTTCACCACGCCAGACGCGCTGTATCTGATAGCGCTTGAACGGGAAGACCAGCTCGTTGAAGTGCTGGGCCGTGTACCGCGCGAACGGCACGGTCAGGTCGAAGTGCAGGCCGATGCGGGAATCGCTCGGGTCGTCCGCGTCCTCCTGGATCCGGCGCAGCGCGTACACCTCGTTCGAGGTGTCCCCCTTGGCCGTGAGCACGGAGAGGGGCTCGACCGAGGGCGTCTCGACGGAACAGAATCCGTACCTCTCGAATCCGGCGCGGACCAGGTCGAGCCACTTCTGCTCCACCCTGCGGATTTCCGGCAGCCATTCGGGAAATCCGCTCACCGGGAGGGGGCGGACCAGTTGTGAGTCACTCATCGGACGACCCTATACGCGGCCCGTCCGGCCGGGCCAACCGTTTACCGGAGCGGGGTTCCCGGGCGCCGTCTACACCTTTCGTTGTACGGGGGTTACCGCCGCCCTCAACCCTTCGTTCCCATCCATTGCGGCGCTCCGCTTCTGCAGGTCAGGATGGCCATCGCCACAGCCCGTAACCGCAGAAACGGATGGCTCGGTGCACACGTCGCAGCACACCACAGCAATTGTTCCGCAGGCACAGACAACCGAATTCGAAACGAGCTGGCAGCGCACCGCGGTCGAGGAGGTCACGGGGCGGCTGGCCGACCCGGACTTCCCCTGCGTGTTCTCGCGGAACGCCTTCCGCAAGCAGCTCCTCCGGTTCGTCTTCGTGCCCGACGGCGGGAGCGACGGCATCCGGCACCTGGCGGCGGCGCTCACGGAGTACGTCGCGGAGGCCAAGGACTGGGACGGGTCGCTGGACACCGCGTACCCGCTGGTCGCGGTGTTCGCGCCGGACGCCGTGGCCGGGGACTCGGTCGAGGCGCACCACGCCTTCGGCTGGCACGTGCTGCAGGAGCTGCACCGGGTCGACCCCGGCCGCTGGCCGGCCGGCGTCGCCCGGGACCCCGGTTCCCAGGCGTGGTCCATGTGCTTCGACGGGATGCCGTTGTTCTGCAACATGAGCAATCCCGGGCACCGGGTCCGCCGGAGCCGGAATCTCGGCCGGTCGTTCGTTCTCGTCATCAATCCCCGGGAACGCTTCGACGTATTCGCCGGAGACACTCCGAGCGGCCGGAAGGTACGCGCCAACATCCGCGGCCGGATAAACCGCTACGACGGCGTCCCGCATTCCCCGCAATTGGGTTCCTACGGCATAGGCGCCCTCGAATGGCACCAGTACGGGCTGATCGAGGAGAACGCCGGGCGGACCGACGTCTGCCCCTTCTCACCCCGTACCGACGACGACACGCAGAGGACTTCCTGACCCATGATCGAGCTCATCGTCTCCCAGGGCCGGGTGGCCGACCGCAAGCCCCGGATGATCGAGGGCGCGGCCCGGATCGCCCGCGCCATCGAGCAGCGCTACGGGCTGGCCGGCCGCTGGATCGGGGAGCCCGCGCCGGCCGCCGACGACGACTGGACCGAGAGCCTCCCGCAGGCCGAGGGGCAGCTGACCGCGCTCGGCCGGGCCGTCGGCGAGAGCATCCGGGCCGGCCGCCGGACGGTCCTGGTCTCCAACACCTGCCCCGCGAGCATCGGGACCCTGCCGGTGGTGGCCCGCGAGCTGCCGGAGGCCGTGGTGCTCTACATCGACGGCCACGGCGACTTCAACGTCCCCGCCACCAGCAGCGGCTACCTGGGCGGCATGGTCCTCTCCGCCGCGTGCGGCCTCTGGGAGAGCGGCCACGGCGGCGGGCTGCCGACCGCGCAGGCGGTGCTGGTCGGCACCCGGGACATCGACGCGGGCGAGGCCGAGCTGATCGCGAAGGCCGGGGTCCGGGTGATCCCGCCCACCGAGACGACGGCTGAGAACATCCTGGACGCCATCGGCGACCGTCCCGTCTGGGTGCACATCGACTGGGACGTCCTCGAACCGGGCCACGTGCCCGCCGACTACACCGTCCCGGACGGCCTGCTGCCCGAGCAGATCCGGATGGTCTTCGAGACGATCCCCGCCGACCGGCTGCTCGGCGTCGAGCTGGCCGAGTTCGACGCCACCACGGACGAGGCGGTGAACGAGCGGGCCGTCGCCGTGGTCCTCGACATGGTCGCCCCCGTCTTCGAGAACGCCCGCGAGGACGCTCGCGAGAGCGCCCGCGAGAGCGCGTTCGCCGGCCGGTAGGCCGCTCCCGGCCGGCAGGCCGCCCCCTTCCCCCGCCCTCACCAGCCCGCCAGGAGAGATCCCCATGCCCCTGTACGACAGCATCCTCGACACCGTCGGCCGTACCCCGATCGTCAAGCTGAACCGGCTCGCCCCCGCGCACACCTCGGTGTACGTGAAGGTGGAGGCGTTCAACCCCGGTGGCTCCGTGAAGGACCGGCTCGCGCTGTCCGTGGTCCTCGACGCCGAGGCGAAGGGGCTGCTCAAGCCCGGGGACACGATCGTCGAGTGCACCTCCGGCAACGTCGGCATCGCCCTGGCGATGGTGGCGGCGGCGCGCGGCTACCACTTCGTCGCCGTCATGGGCGACACCTACTCGCTGGAGCGGCGCCAGCTCATCCGGGCGTACGGCGGCAAGGTGATCCTCTTCCCCGGTGCGCTCGGCAGCAGCGGCGGCAACCGGATCGCGGACGAACTGGCCGAGAAGCACGGCTGGTTCCGGGCCCGCCAGTTCGACAACCCGGCCAACCCGGCCTACCACCGGGAGACCACGGCGTCGGAGATCCTCTCCGACTTCGCGGGCAAGCGGCTGGACTACTTCGTCACCGGGTTCGGCACGAGCGGCACCCTCACCGGCGTCGGACAGATGCTGAAGGCGGCCCGCCCCGGGGTCCGGGTGGTCGCCACCGAGCCGGAGAACGCCGCCATCCTGGGCAAGCAGGAGTGGAACGTCCACCGGATCCAGGGCTGGTCCCCGAACTTCGTGCCCAGCGTGCTGGACGACTCGGTCATCGACGAACTGGTCACCGTCGACGAGACGGTGGGACGGGACACCTCCCGCCGGCTCGCCGCCGAGGAGGGCATCTTCGCCGGCATCTCCGCCGGCGCCACCCTGGCCACCGCGCTGCGCGTCGCCGAGACCGCGCCGGAGGGGTCGGTGCTGCTGGCCATGCTGCCGGACACCGGGGAGCGGTACCTGTCGACCTTCCTCATGGAGGGCGTCAACGAGGGCTCGGACGACGAGTGGCTCGCGTCGCTGGACGCCGGGAACTGACGTGAGCCAGGAATTCGTCCCCCCGGGCGCCCGTTTCAGCGCGCTGCCCGACGCCTTCCCGCTGCTGCGCGGCGGCACGCTGAACGGCGCGCGGGTGGCGTACGAGACGCTCGGCCGGCTCGCGCCCGAACGCGACAACGCGATCCTGGTCCTCACCGGCCTCTCCCCCGACAGCCATGTCGCCTCCCACCCCGGTGACCCCTCGCCGGGCTGGTGGGAGGCCATGGTGGGGCCGGGCAAGCCGGTCGACACCGACCGCTGGTACGTGATCTGCCTGAACGCCCCGGGCAGCTGCAAGGGCTCCACCGGGCCCGCCTCCGCCGATCCGGCGACGGGCGAGCCGTATGGGCCGGACTTCCCCGAGCTGTCGATGGAGGACATCGCCGACGCCGCCGCGCACACCGTCCGCGCCCTGGGCGTCGAACGGCTGGCCTGCGTCATCGGCACGTCCATGGGCGGGATGAGCGCGCTGTCCCTGCTGGCCCGGCACCCCGGTCTGGCCCGTGCCCACCTGAGCGTCTGCGGGGCGGCGGGCGCGCTCCCGTTCGCCATGGCGGTCCGTTCGCTGCAGCGCGAGGCGATCCGCTTCGACCCGCGGTGGAACGGGGGCCGTTACGGGGGCCACGACACGGAGGACTACCCGCACCGCGGCATGCTCACGGCACGCAAGCTGGGCATGACGACCTACCGCTCGGCCCGGGAATGGGACGGCCGCTTCGGCCGCGACCGGATCCCGGCGGAGCGCCGCGGACCGGACGTGCCCTTCGGCCCCGAGTTCGAGGTCGAGGCCTACCTCGAACGCCACGCCCGCAAGTTCTCCGGCCGCTTCGACCCCAACAGCTACCTGCACCTCAGCCGCTGCATGGACCGGTTCGACCTGGGCGAGTCCTGCGGCTCCACGACCGACGCGGCGCTGGCCGCGATCCGGCTGGAGAAGGCGCTGGTCATCGGCGTGGAGACCGACATCCTCTTCCCGCTCGGACAGCAGCGGCAGATCGCCGACGGCCTCCGCGCCGGCGGCACCGACACCGAGTTCCTGGCCCTGGAGTCGGACGAAGGCCACGACGCCTTCCTCGTCGACATCGACCGCTTCGGCCCGCCCGTCACGAAGTTCCTCAGCTCGCTCTGGCTCTCCGGAGGTCCCGCATGTCCCCCCACCCCTTCCGACTGGCACTGGTCACCGGCGCGAACCGCGGCATCGGCCTCGAGACGGCGCGCCGGCTCGCCGCCGCCGGCGTCCGCGTCCTGCTCTCCGGCCGCGACCGCGAGGCGGTGACCGCGGCGGCGAAGGAGCTGCGCGACAGCGGGCTCCCGGTGGAGCCGCTGGTCCTCGACGTGACCGACCCCGAAAGCGTCCGGGCCGCGGCCGCCGAGGTCGAGCGGACGTACGGCCGGCTCGACGTCCTCGTCAACAACGCGGCCGTCCGCGTCGAGGAGTACGGCAGGAAGCCCTCCGAGCAGCCGCTCGAACAGTGGCGCCGGACCTTCGACACCAACCTGTTCGGCGTGGTCGAGGTGACCCGGGCCTTCCTGCCCCTGCTGCTGCGCTCCCCGGCCGGCCGCGTCGTCAACCTGTCCAGCCTGCTGGGGTCCGTCGGCACGCACGGCGACCCCTCCTCCTACGCCTACAGCGACATGTTCAAGTCGCTGCCCGCCTACAGCGCCTCCAAGAGCGCACTCAACTCCTGGACGGTGCACCTCGCCTACGAACTGCGCGACACCCCGGTCAAGGTGAACGCCGTACACCCCGGCTACACCCGGACCGGTCTCAACGACGGCGAGGGAGACCTCACCGTCCAGGACGGCGCGCGGACGAGCGTGGCAATGGCGCTGCTCGACGACGACGGCCCCACCGGCACGTACACGCACCGCGGCGAAACCGTCCCCTGGTAACCCCCCGGTACATCACATGGAGACCATCTATGGGCAACCACGTGGCCCTGGCCACCGACATGACCAGCCTGCCGATCGACTACGACATGCCCCTGCTGCTGGAGGCGTGCCGGGAGGCCGGGGTGCGGGCCGAGATATGCAGCTGGGAGGACCCGGACATCGACTGGGCGGCCTTCGACGCCGTGCTGCTGCGGTCCCCCTGGAGTTACGTCGAGCAGCTGCCGCGCTTCCTGGCCTGGTGCGAGCGCGTCACCGCCGTGACGCACCTGCTCAACCCGCTGCCGGTGGTGCGCTGGAACCTCGACAAGAGCTACCTCGGCGACCTGGACGCGGCCGGGGTGCCCGTCGTGCCGAGCAGCTTCGTCGCACCGGAGGCCGAGCCGGCCGACGCCCTGCGGGCCTTCCTCGCACGGTATCCCGACGCCGCCGAGTTCGTGGTGAAGCCGACCGTCGGCGCCTACTCGCGTGACGTGCAGCGGTTCTCCCGCGTGCAGGAGCCGGAGGCGACGCGGCACATCGCCAAGCTGCTGGAACAGGGCTGCGACGCCCTGATCCAGCCCTACATGGACGCCATCGACCGCGACGGCGAGACCGACCTGATCTATTTCGACGGCGAGTACAGCCACGCCATCCGCAAGCGGGCGCTGCTCCTGCCCGACGGCACGGTCGACGTGCCCTCGCAGGACGCCCGCACCGCGCGGGACGCCGCCCCCGACGAACGGGCGGTGGCCTCGGCCGCGCTGAAGGCGGTCGTGGCCCGGCTGGACCTGGAACGGCCGCTGCTCTACGGCCGCGTCGACCTCATCCGCGACGGGGAGGGCAGGCCGGTCCTGCTCGAACTCGAAGTGTGCGAGCCGTCGCTGAGCATGCCCTTCGCGGAGGGCTCCGCCCACCGGTTCGCGCGGGCCATCGCCGCACGGCTGGAAGACATCTCCCGAGAACGCAAGAACGGATGACGAGCATGGCAACGACAGAACAGGCCTCGGCGGCCGACGCTCCGGCCTCGGCCCCGGCCCCGGCCGCCACCCCCACCACCCCCGCCGCCCAGGCCGCCGCGGCCGCCCCCGTCGGGGCGCGCGGCACCCTCTACGCCGCCCTCGGCGTGCTGAGCTTCTCGTTCAGCTTCCCCGGCACCGTGTGGGCCCTCGACGGGTTCGGCCCGTGGAGCGCCATCGGGGTGCGCGGGGTGCTCGCCGCCCTGATCGCGGGCACGGCGCTGCTGGTGACGCGGGCGCCGCTGCCCGCCCGGGGCGACTGGCCCGCGCTCGCCGTGGTGGCGGGCGGCTGCGCCATCGGCTTCCCGCTGCTCACCACGCTGGCCCTGCAGACCTCCTCGACGGCCAACTCGGCGATCGTCATCGGGGCGCTGCCGATGGCCACGGCGGCGTTCTCCGCGGTCCTCACCCGGCGCCGGCCCTCCAAGGTCTTCTGGGCCGCGGCGCTGACCGGCGGGGCGACCGTGATCGCCTTCACCCTCACGCAGAGCCACGGCAAGCCGACGGTCGCGGAGCTCTACCTCTTCGGCGCCCTCGTCGTCTGCGCGGCCGGGTACGCCTTCGGCGGGCGGCTCTCGGCCCGCATGCCCGGCTGGCGGGTCATCGCCTGGGGCGTGGTGCTGGCGGCTCCGGTCAACATCGCCGTGTCCCTGTGGGCGCTGCCGCACGAGCCGGTGCACCTGACGACGAAGGCCCTGGTCGGCATGGCGTACATCGCGGCGGTCTCCCAGTTCGGCGGGTTCGTGGTCTGGTACAAGGGCATGGGGCTCATCGGCGTCGCCCGGGCGAGCCAACTCCAGCTGGCGCAGCCGCTGTTGACCCTGCTGTGGGCGGTGCTGCTGATGGGCGAGCAGATCGGTGCGGCCGTGCCGCTGACCGCGTGCATCGTCCTGGCCTGCATCGTCGTCACCCAACGGGCCAGGACCTCCTGAGCGGACCGGGCCACCGTCCGGGCCAGTCCGTAACGACGAAATCCATCGGTCCGGCGCATTCGACACCACGAAATCCGTGGCGGTTGGGGCGCCGGACCGATGCTTTCTCATTCTTCGGACGGTCATTTCCCTCGCATCCCCAGGGTGTTAGGTTCTGCGGGTTCACGCAGCGGGTTCGACCTCCAGGTCCCGCCGCGGTCCCGGGGGAAGGTGAACGAGAGTTGAGTCGTCAGGCAGCCGCGCAGCAACTCCGGACCGCCGCGCCCGCGGTCATCGAGGCGTACCGGGTGGAACTCCAGCGGCTCGGCAGCCCGCTGGCGACCCGCGACGACGCCTGGCAGCAGTGCCGGTACCAGGCGCAGAACATCGTGGCCGAGTGCGCGCAGTCCCTGGAGTCGGGCCGGCCGGCGGAGGTCACCGGGGTCGGGGAGTACTCCCGGCTGCTCGGGGCGCACCGCGTCACGCAGCGGATCCCGGTGTCGGAGTCGGTCCGGGCGGCGGAGGTGCTCTGGGAGGCCATGCGGGAGGCGGTCGCCGACGCGGCGGCCGAGATGCCGGCCGGGCAACGGCACTCCGTGCAGCAGGAGATCAGCACCACGTTCCGCACGGTCACCGGGGCCCGGCTCTACCAGGGGATCCGGGGCTACGAGGAGGCCGCGCGGCCGGAGGCCCCCGCGGAACGCCCCGGGCCGTCCGGGCTCAAGGAGCAGGGGGACCTGGAACCGCAGGCCCTGGAGGTGCTCACCTCCCGCGAGCGGGAGATCCTGGAGGCGGTCCGGGAGGGGCTGACGAACCGGCAGATCAGCCGGCGTTTCGAGATCACCGAGGCGACCGTCAAGCGGCACCTGCACAACGCGTACCGCAAGCTGGGCATCAGCTCGCGGGTGCAGGCGCTGAACAAGATGTTCCCGGAAAACAGATGACCGCGCCGCTGGTGCGGCGCGGTCGGTGATCGTGGTGGGCGGTCGGGGCTGCGGGTCCGGTTTCGGCTCCGGCTTCAGGTCCGGCTTCGGGTCCGGTCAGGGCCGGGCGGACGGGTTCAGCCCAGGAGTCCCGCCAGGGTCAGGCCGGCCAGGGCGGTGAGGTTCGCGACGTACTGGGTGACCATGAACGCCCGGTAGGCACCACGGCGTTCCGCGCGGCCGTCGCCCTCGCGGCGCGCCCCCCGCAGCACCCGGAAGACCACCCAGAGCGACCCCAGGGCCACCGGCACCGCCACCGTGAGGGCGGGCCGCGCCCACAGCAGGGCCAGCGCCGGTGCGGCCGCGCCGACGGCGAGGGCACCGGCCACCGCCAGGGCCCGCGCGGCGGCCGGACCGCGGACGACCGCGACGGTACGGCGGCCGCCGGCGGCGTCACCGCTGACGTCACCCAGGTCCTTGGTCACGGCGCCGACCAGCGCCATCCACGCCGACATCACCCCGGCGACCAGCACGCCCGTCACGGTCCAGTCCCCGCCGGACGCCGCGACCCCGGCCCCGTACGCGGTCGCGCCCAGCCCGAAGACGACCGCCGCGCACCGCCCGCTGGAGCACTTCGCCTTCACCGGGTCGGCCGAGTAGGCCCAGCCCAGCACCAGGAAGGCGGCCGTCCAGGCGACCACCGCGGGTCCGGCGAGCCCGCCGAGGAGGAGGGAGGCACAGGCCAGCAGGACGGTCCCCCGGGCGGCGGTCCCTTCGGCGAGGTCGCCGCGGGCGATCGGCCGCCGCGAGCCGTTGACCCGGTCCTCGTGGACGTCGGTGACGCCGTTGAGCAGGTAGGCGCAGACCACCGCGCACCACAGGGAGGCCGTGCCGAGCACGGGCCGCCCGAGCGACTGCGGCAGCTGCCCCGCCGACACCACGCCGACCGCGAACCGCAGGAGGAACGCGACCTGGACGACGGGCCGGGCCTCCTCCCAGCAGAGGCGGACGGTGTCCGCGAGGGAGTGCCAACGGACGTCCAGGACCCGCACCGGCCTGGCGACGATCACTTGCCCACTGATATTGATCACGGGCGTCACACTAGGAAGTGGATCACCGCCGCAGCCATACAACCATGGGCGTACGCCGGTGTACTCCGGAGCGCTTCAATCCGCTTGAAAACAGCGGAGGTTGACGTTCCGTCGGAGCACCCGGCGGACCGCGTCAGGCGGCGGAGCGCTCCAGGGTGTCGGCGTCCTCCATGAAGGCCAGCATGCGGGCGTTGACCACGTCCGGGTGGTCGATCTGGGGGCCGTGCCCCGTGGCCGCGACGATCTCGGCCCGGGCTCCGGGGACCAGCCGCGGCACCCGCTCCAGCTGCCGCTTGGGGTGCACGAGCAGGCTGTGCCGGCCCATGACCACGTAGAGCGGGGTGCGGATGGAGCGCAGCTCGTCCTCGGCGAGCGGCAGGGGCGCGGGACGGCGGATCCGGTAGGCGCGGGCGCCGAGCTGGATCCAGGTGCGCATCTCCGGGATGGCGAGGACGGGCTGGTCCAGCCAGGCGGCGAGGCGCGGGCGCAGCGCCTTGGGGGCGAAGCTGGCGAAGAGGCTGACGAACACCCAGGCGAAGAAGCGCAGCCCGACCTTCTCCAGGCCGCCGGGGTCGAGAGCGGTCACGGAGGCGAGCCGTCCGGGGCGCCGGTGGGCCTGGTTGAGGACGAGCCAGCCGCCGTAGGAGGAGCCGACCAGGTGCACCCGGTCGAGGCCGAGGGCGCCGAGGGCCTCGTCCATCCACTGGGCGGCCCGCTCGGGCTGCCACATGGGCTCGCGGTGGACGCTGCGGTTGGCGTCGCCGGGGGTGTCGAGGGCGTAGACGGGCCGGTCGAGGCTGAGCCCGGGGGTGTTGGGGTACCACATGGCCGAGGAGTAGCCGGCGCCGTGGATCAGGACGATCGGCGTGCGGGACTCGGCCGCGGGGTCGGCGGGCCCGTACCGGTACACGTGCGTGGTGCCGAAGCTGGTCTCGACGTCCGTCTCGGAGCGGATCGGGGCGCCCATCGCGTAGAGCACGTCGGCCGCGGCGAAGTAGCGGTCGCGGAGCGCGTCGTTGACGTAGCGGCCGACGTCACGGCGTACGCGGGTCCTGTTCTCGGGCACGGCGGCACCTCCGTTGCAGTTCCGTTCTTCGTGATACGACCGTACCACATTGATGATACGGCGGTACCATGAAAGGAACGGCGACGACGGTGGGAGGACCAGGACATGCCGAAGCGCGTGGACCACGAGGAGCGGCGCGGACAGATCGCCGAGGCGCTGGTGCGGGTCGCCGGACGGCGCGGGCTGCACGCCGTCGGCATGCGGGACGTGGCCGCCGAGGCCGGGGTGTCGCTGCGGCTGGTGCAGTACTACTTCGAGACCAAGGAGAAGCTGCTCCTCTACGGGCTCCAGCACCTCACCGACCGGTTCACCGCCCGCGTCGGCGCCCGCCTCGCCGCCGCCGGCCCGGCCCCGGGCCCGAGGGCGACGGCCGAGGCGCTGGTCCTGGCCTCGCTGCCCACCGACGAGGAGAGCCGCACCTTCCACCTCCTGTACTCCTCGTACGCGATCCTCTCCGTCACCGACGAGGCCCTGGCCGCCCAGCCGTTCATCGACAACCCGGACGCCGCCGAGGACGCCCTGGCCGGGCTGATCGCGGGGGCGCAGGAGGCGGGGCTGGCCGACCCCGGGGCGGACGCGCGGACGGAGGCGGTCGGCCTGCTGGCCATGGCGGCGACCCTGGGCACGAGCATCCTGGTGGGCCAACGCGGCCCCGAATCGGCCACCGCCGTGCTCCGCCACCACCTGGACCGGATCTTCACGGTCCCGGAGGGCACCGCCTAGCGGGGGCCTTCGGGGCGGCTGGGAGACCGTCTTCTGGAGCGGGGAACGCCCGGCACGGTACAAGTACCGGGTAGATGCAAGATCCACGCACTCAGGAGGCAACACCCGTGGAAAAGACCGCCACCCGCCCCGTCGTCCGGACCCGACGGGACCAGTTCAAGAACGGTGGCCGGGCATCGCTCATCGGCACCGCCTTCGGCGTGATGTGGTTCGCGCTCGGACAGGGCGTCGTCCACGGGGCCGCACGCCCGTTCGTCCTCGCGGCCGGGGCCCTCCTGTTCGCCGCGAGCGCCGCCACGGTCGTGCGCCTGTTCCTCCTGGCCCGGAGCACCCCCGCGAGCGTGCAGGGCGCGCCCCCGGCCCCGGGCGGCGGCGGCCCGAAGTTCCTCACCGTGCTGCTGGTCGAGGTCGCCGTCCTCGCCGCGGGCAACAACTACATACGCACCACCCTGGACCGCCCCGAGATGATGCTCAGCTGGTCGGCCCTGGTCGTCGGCGCGCACTTCTTCCCGCTGGCCCGGACCCTGCGCGCCCCGATGCTGCGCCGGCTGGGCGCCGCCATGCTGGCCACCGTCGCCCTCGCCGCCGTCGCCGTCCTGGGACTGGGGGCGGACCAGGAGGCCTGGCAGTACGTGCCGGGCCTGGGCTGCGCGGCCGCGCTGTGGGCGGGCACCGCGCTCATGGGGCTCCGGGCGCGCCGCGCGGCCTGAGCCCGCCCTGCGCAAGCAGGGCTGACCTGACGAACTCGGGCGTACCGGTGGGACCCGCGCCCGCCGGTGGTTAGCGTCCCTCGGGGGATCGGAAGATCGCCGGAGCCGACGACCAGTACCGGGGGACGTGACAGGTGGACGAGCAGGACGATCTGGCGCGGCGGTTCGACGCGCACCGGCCCCACCTGCGGGCGGTCGCCTACCGGATGCTGGGCTCGCTCGGCGACGCCGAGGACGCCGTGCAGGAGACGTGGCTCAGGCTGAGCCGCTCCGACGTCGGCGCGGTGGAGAACCTGGGCGGCTGGCTGACCACCGTCGCGGGCCGGGTCTGCCTGGACATGCTCCGTTCGCGCGCCACCCGGCGCGAGGACTCCCTCGACGCGGCGGACGCACCCCTGCGGATGCCCGACCCGGTGGTCGGCGATCCCGGCCGGATCGACCCCGAGCAGGAGGTCCTGCTCGCCGACTCGGTCGGCATCGCGCTGATGGTCGTACTGGAGACCCTGGCCCCGGCCGAACGGCTGGCCTTCGTCCTGCACGACCTGTTCGCCGTGCCGTTCGAGGAGATCGCCCCGCTGGTGGAGAAGTCCTCGGCCGCGACCCGCCAGCTCGCCAGCCGCGCCCGGCGCCGCGTCCAGGGCGCCGCGCCCGCCCCGGACAGCGACCCGGTCCGGGTGCGGCAGGTCGTCGACGCTTTCCTGGCGGCCGCCCGGGGCGGGGACCTGGAGGCCCTCGTCGCCGTCCTCCATCCGGAGGTCACCGCACGCTCCGACGGCGGCGCGCTCCTGCCCGGTACGGTGCTGCGGGGCGCCCGGAAGGTGGCCTCCCAGGCGATCACCTACGCCCGGTTCGCGCAGGACGGCCGCCCGGTGCTGGTCAACGGCACACCGGGGGTGCTCGCGCTCGACGCGGAAGGGCGGCCGGTGTCCCTCATGGCCTTCACCGTCCGGGACGGCCTGGTCACCGCCCTGGACTTCCTCACCGACCGCGACCGCCTCGCCCGCCTCGGCCTGGGAGCGCCCTGACGGCCCCGGCTACCCCTCCGGGAGGGGGGACGGCAGTTCCAGCCAGACCGTCTTGCCCGGCCGGGCGCCGTCGGGCAGCGGCGCCGACCCCCAGCTCTGCGCCAGGTGGTTCAGCAGGACCAGCCCGTGCCCCCCGGGCCGGGAACGGTCCTGGGCGGCCCGGGGCCTGGGCGGTTCGGGGCTGTCGTCCGTCACCTCCACCCGCAGCCGGCCGTCCGGTCCGTGGCGCAGCACCAGCTCCCGCGGGCCCCCGGCGTGCAGGCAGGCGTTGGTGACGAGCTCCGACACGAGCAGGAGCACGTCCTCCTCGGCCTCGCTCCCCGGCGCCCAGCGCCAGTCGGCGAGGGCGTGGCGGGTGAAGTCCCGGCACCGGGTGACGACACCCGCCGTGGCTCCGCCCAGGACCAGCCGCCTCGTCTGTTCCGCCACCGGCGCACTCCCGTCTACGGCCTCACCCGTCCCCTCGGCGCCGCACCTACCCCCGACCAGGATGGACAAATCCCACGGTTTCGGCCACCAGGCCGCCACAGCCGCCCCACAGCCGCCCCGCAGCGGAGCCACAGCACCGCCGGAACCCCGCCGGAGTGCGCCCCGCGGCTCGGCGATGGGTCCCGGCAGGGGCCTCCCGCCACCTTCCAAGCGGGGTCCCGAAGGCAGGCGAAAGGCCCCCACCAGGGGTTTTCGGCCGATCTCCCCCGTGGAGCGGCCGGTCCGGGTGACGCTAATCCGGCCACGCGCGCACCGTCGAGGAAGGCCGGCCCGATCCGTCAAGTCCCCTCGCCGCCGGCCCGGACCCGCCACGCCCGCGAGCAGCCCCCTGTCCACATCCTGGACAACTACCCTCGGTATATGAACACAGATGCCGACGCCCTCCGCACCGTGAAAGACGCCGACCGGAAGCACGTCTTCCATTCCTGGTCGGCCCAGGAGCTCATCGACCCCCTCGCCGTCGCCGGGGCCGAGGGCTCGTACTTCTGGGACTACGAGGGCAACCGCTATCTCGACTTCTCCAGCGCGCTCGTCTACACCAACATCGGCTACCAGCACCCCAAGGTGGCCGCCGCCATCGCGGAGCAGGCCGGGAAGCTCTGTACCGTCGCGCCCGGCTTCGCCGTGGACGTCCGCTCCGAGGCGGCCCGGCTGATCGCCGAGCGCACCCCCGGCGACCTCGACAAGATCTTCTTCACCAACGCCGGCGCCGAGGCCGTCGAGAACGCCGTCCGCATGGCCCGGCTGCACACCGGCCGGCCCAAGGTGATGTCCGCGTACCGCTCGTACCACGGCGCCACCACCACCGCGATCAACCTCACCGGCGACGCCCGCCGCTTCGGCAACGACAGCGCCACCGCCGGCATCGTGCACTTCTGGGGCCCCTTCCCCTACCGCTCCCCCTTCTACGCCGGCAGCGAGGCCGAGGAGTGCGAGCGCGCCCTGCGCCACCTGGAGGACACGGTCGTCTTCGAGGGCCCGCAGTCCATCGCGGCGATCATCCTGGAGACGGTCGGCGGCGCCCCCGGCGTACTCGTGCCCCCGGCCGGCTACCTGGCGGGCGTCCGCGAGATCTGCGACCGCCACGGCATCGTGTTCATCCTCGACGAGGTGATGGTCGGCTTCGGCCGCACCGGCACGTGGTTCGCCGCCGAGAACTGGGACGTCACCCCCGACCTGCTCTGCTTCGCCAAGGGCGTCACCAGCGGCTACGTCCCGCTCGGCGGCGTCGCCATCTCCGGCGCCATCGCCGAGACCTTCGCCCGCCGCCCCTACCCGGGCGGGCTGACCTACTCCGGGCACGTCCTGGCCTGCGCCGCCGCCGTCGCCACGATCAACGTGATGGAGGAGGAGGGGATCGTCGAGCAGTCGGCCCGCACCGGCGCCGAGCTGCTGGGCCCCGGCCTGCGCGCGCTCGCCGAGCGGCACCCGTCGGTGGGCGAGGTCCGCGGGCTGGGCACCTTCTGGGCCCTGGAGCTCGTACGGGACGCCCGTACCCGCGAGCCGCTCGTCCCGTACAACGCCTCGGGCGCCGAGAACGCTCCCATGGCGGCCTTCGGCGCGGCCCTGAAGAAGGGCGGCCTGTGGCCCCTGCTCGCCGGGAACCGGATGCACGTCGCCCCGCCCTGCAACATCTCGGCCGAGGACGTGGCCCAGGGGCTGGCGGTCCTCGACGAGGCCCTCGCCGTCACGGACGCGCACATGGCCTGAGCTGCGCGGTTGTGGGGTCGCCCAAGCCCCGGGGGGCGGTGTTCGGAGGTTCCGTGCGCTGGTCAACCCACCGCACACATGGTGCAATCCCGTCAGTACTCCAGTACTTCAGTACGACTCAGCACCTACGGACCGGGATGCACGTCAGTCCCGGGGCGGTCCCCCTCCGGGGCCGAACGGCGGGGAGCGGGACGTCCCCCAGGGGGCGGGCGCTGGACGCCGGGCGTACGGGATCCAGAACAACGGACTCCGTGTTCCCGAGTACCCGAAGGAAGACAGCATGAGCAAGCACGTCCTGGGCCAGAACCAGTACGGCAAGGCCGAGAACCGCATCGTCGTGGTGACCCGCAAGGGCAGCGACGGCTCCTGGGCCGAGATCCGCGACCTCAACGTCTCGGTCGCCCTGCGCGGCGAGTTCCGCGACGTCCACCTCACCGGCGACAACGCCAACTGCCTGCCCACCGACACCACCAAGAACACGGTGTACGCCTTCGGCAAGGAGCACGGCATCGCCTCCCCCGAGGCCTTCGGCATCCTGCTCGCCAAGCACTTCGTCTCCTCCCAGGCCCCGATCCGCGAGGCGCAGATCCGGATCGAGGAGTTCGCCTGGGAGCGGATCCCCGTCCCCACGAGCAAGGAGCAGCACTCCTTCGTCCGCAAGGGCCAGGAGGTGCGCACCGCGCAGATCACCTACAGCGAGACCACCGGCCTCCAGGTCATCTCCGGCCTGAAGGACCTGACCGTGATGAACTCGACCAACTCCGAGTTCCACGGCTTCATCAAGGACAAGTACACGACCCTCCAGGAGGCGTACGACCGCATCCTGGCGACCAAGGTCACCGCCCGCTGGGCGCAGTCGGCGCTCGCCGCCGACGACGCCGGCTACGACTGGGACCAGTCGTACAAGAAGGTCCGCAAGCACATGCTGGAGGCCTTCGCGGAGACGTACTCCTACTCGCTCCAGCAGACCCTGAACCAGATGGCCGAGCGGGTGCTCGACAACTGCCCCAAGGTCAACGAGGTGCGCCTCAACCTGCCCAACAAGCACCACTTCCTCGTCGACCTGGAGCCCTTCGGCCTCAAGAACGACAACGAGGTCTACTTCGCGGCGGACCGGATGTACGGCCTGATCGAGGGCACCGTCCACCGTGACGGCGTCCAGCCCGTGATCGCCACCTCCGACTGGATCGTGGCGTAACGCCCGCTCCCTCCCCCTGGGTTCGGCCCGGACCGCGTCGCGGGGTCCGGGCCGTTCCTCATGCCGGGCGCTGCCCGACCAGCAGGTTCCAGCGGCCCGCGCGCCCGCTGAGGGCGGTCACGGTGTCCGGGCGGACGTCGAGCCGCCAGAACGCCGCCGCCGGCAGCTCCAGGGCGGACACCACCGCCGCCCGGACGACGGCCTGGGCGACCACCGCGTGGTGCCGGCCGGGCTCCAGCCCCGCCAGATGTTCCCCCGTACGGGTGATCAGCGCGGCCACGGACTCCCCGCCGCCGGGCGGGGCGAAGTCCGGGTCGGTGAGCCAGCGCCGGACCGCCTCCGGGTCCTCGGCGGCCACCTCGTCGAGGGTGCGGCCGGCCCACGCGCCCATGTCCGGCCCGGCCAGGCCCGCGTGCCCCGGACCGGCTTCCGGGTAGCCGAAACGCCCCTGGCGGGCGGCGTCGTCGAGCGGAGGCGTGGTCAGGTGCAGGCGCACCGGAGGAGTCGGAGGCATAAAAAGAGCGTAAAGCGCGCGCCCGGGGCGTGAGACGGGGGCCACACGCCGTGGTGTTCAAGCCAGGAGCGCGCTACCGTCTCGGACGACATGTAGAAGGTATGACGGAAGTACCGGTGAGAATCCGGCACGGTCGCGCCACTGTGAATCCTCCCGCGGCGACGGGGGAGGGAAGTCAGACCCGCCCACCTTCGACGAGCGCACCACTGACCGGGACGCGTGTTCCCCTGGAGGTTCTGCCATGGCCCACTCCGCCGTGCCCGCTTCGGCCCCTGTCGCCGTAGCCCCCATCTCGCTCTCCGCGCTGGCCCCCTGGGCCGCCTTCGCCGCCGTCGTGACCCTGTTCCTGCTCTACCTCGTCGGCGTCGAGCAGGGTGCCGCCGCCATCTTCCAGGGCGAGAACGTCCACGAGTGGATGCACGACGGCCGCCACCTGCTCGGTTTCCCCTGCCACTGACCTCCTGCTGATCCCCTGTCGATCACGCAAGGAGCTCCCACGTGAACACGATTTCCCCCCGCGCCCTCCTGGTCCGGGGCATGCTGGCCGGCCTGCTCGCGGGCGTCGCCGCCTTCCTCGTCGCGTACCTGCTCGGCGAGGCCAAGGTGGACGCGGCGATCGCCATCGAGGAGGCCGGCGAGGCCGCGCACGACCACGCCGAGGCCGCCCCGGTCAGCCGCGCCCTCCAGGCGACGGCCGGCCTCGGCACCGGCACCCTGCTCTACGGGGTCGCGCTCGGCGGCATCGCCGCGCTCGTCTTCTGCTTCGCCCTCGGCCGCATCGGCCGCTTCGGCCCCCGGGCCACGGCGGCCCTGGTCAGCGGCGGGCTGTTCCTCACCGTAGGACTGGTCCCGTTCCTGAAGTACCCCGCCAATCCCCCCGCCGTCGGTGACCCCGACACGGTCGTCCGGCGGACCACCCTGTTCCTGCTGATGATCGCCCTGAGCGTGCTGCTGGCCTCGGCCGCCCTGATCCTGGGGCGCCGGCTCGCGCCGCGCCTGGGGAACTGGAACGCCTCGGTCGTCGCCTCGCTGGCCTTCGTGGCGGCCGTCGGCGTCGCCTACGCGCTGCTGCCGGGGATCAACGAGGTGCCGGCGGACTTCCCGGCGGCGCTGATCTGGCAGTTCCGGCTCAGCTCGCTGGCCATCCAGGCTGCGGTATGGGTGACTTTCGGCCTGGCCTTCGGTTTTCTAGCCGAACGCGCTATTGCCCCGGCCGCCGCCCCCAAGGAGGCTGTACAGCCGATGAGTTGAGGGCGGCACTCCGGTTGCGGAGTGCCGGTGCGAAGGGGTGGGACCGGGCATGCAGTCCGCGATCCGGGAATGGCGGGGCTGGACCGGCGCCGCACCGTTCTGGCTGAACTCGGTGCTGCTGAGCCTGGCTCCGTTCACCGCAGCCCCCCTGTTGGCGCAGATCGGCGTCATCGCCGCCCTGGCCGCCCTCGGCGGACTCGCCCGACAGCTCTGGTACGGGGACTACGGCCACCCCGCGATGCACCTCGCCGCCGCCCTCATGGGGGCGGCGGCGGTGGTTTTCGTGGTCTTCTGAGCCCCCCGCCCGCCCCCGGTCCGCCCGTCCCCTTCTCCGCTCCGCACCCGAACTTCCCGCCGGACGAGGAAGAATGGGGCCTTTCGAGCGGAGCGGGGACTGGTGTGACGGCGGCGGGGCGGGACATACCCGAGGAGTACCTGACCGGGTACGTACGCATGCTCGCGGAGGTCTCGGCCACCGGCCGGGAGCCCGCGGAGGAGGAGCTCGACGCCCTCCGCGACCTCGGCGAGCACGCCGCCGGAGCGGGCCACGGCCTCGGCGCCCTGCTCGGCGCCCTGGCCGCCGCCCGCGCCGCGCTCGGCGACCGGGCCGCCGCGTGCCTGCGGCCCGCCCTGGTGGAACGGGCCGTGGACGCCGTCGCCGACGGCCACGGGCGGGCCGCACGGCTGGCGGCGCGCCAGGAGGAAGCGGCCCGCCGCGAGTTCCTCGACGCGCTCCTGCTCGGCCACGACGACCCCGAGCGCCTCGCGGACCACGCCGGCCGCCTGGGCCTGCGCCCGGCCCCGACGCACACGGTGGCCGTCGCCCGGGCACTGACCCCGTACGCGGACGGCGGCCCGGAGGTCCGGCGGCTGGAGCGGGCGCTGGCCGGGACGGCGCTGCTCGCCGTCAAGGAGGGTCGGCTGATCTGCGTGGCCCCCGGCGACGACGACGCGGTACCGGCCCGCTTCGCGCAGCTGGCCGTCGCGGGCTCCGGCCCCGGCGGGCTCGTCGCGACCGGGCGCCCCCACCCCGGCACGGGCGGGGTGGCCGCCTCGTACGCCGAGGCCCTGCGCGCCCTCGGACTCGCGGACCGCCTCGGCCTCGACGGCCCCGTGCTGCGCGCCGCCGACCTGCTGGTCTACCCCGTGCTGACCCGGGACGGGGCCGCCCTGGCCGACCTGGTCCTGACCGTGCTCGGCCCCCTGCGGGCCGGCCGCGGCGGAGCGGTCCCCCTGCTCGACACCCTGACCGCCTACTTCGACGCGGGCTGCGTGTCGGCGGAGGCGGCGCGGCGGCTGGACCTGAGCGTCCGGGCCCTGACGTACCGCCTGGAACGCATCCACGGCCTGACGGGCCACAACCCCGCCGACCCCGCCCACCGCTACACCCTCCAGACGGCCACCCTCGGCGCCCGCCTCCTGAACTGGCCCACGGACCCCCTCCCGTAGGAGCACCGGCCGGGCCGGGGAAGCGGCGCCTCACCCGTTCGGCCGCACGGCCCCCCGGTTTCGCAACCGCCCCCACCCCCCACCGCCAGCTGCGAAGACTCCCCCGCGCCCCCCGACACACCGGTGACACACCGTCAACTCTCCGACGTCACCGACGTGCCGACCCCCCACCCGTGGGCCACGCTCCCAGGGACCGGCCGCCCGAGCCGGCCCAGGAGGAATGCCATGTCCCGCGCCCGATGGGCGGCCGCCGCACTGACGGTCACTCTGCTCTGTACCGGCATCGGCCTGTTGCACGGCGCGGACGGAGCGGACGGAGCGGGTCAGGAACCGGGATCCTCGAGCATCGCCGACGCACTGCCCTCCCGCGCCCTGGGCCTGTCCGGCCACCGCCGCCTGGTACGCGAGCTGGAGCACTCCGGCGCCCACGGCCACTCCCCGGCCCGCAGGAGCCGTACCGGAGCCGCCGGACCGCTGCGCCCCGCACGGCCGCTCCGGCTGCGCATCCCCAGCCTGGGGGTGGACCTCCCGATGGCCGAGGGCGCCCCCGACGGTGAGGACACCGCCGGCTGGGACGGCGCCGGACCGGCCCCCGGGTCGGCCGGGACCGCCGTGGTCACCGGCAACGGGCTCCCGCTCGCCGAACTCCGGCGGGGCCGGATCATCGAGATCCCGCGCGCGGACCACCGAACGGCCGTCTTCACCGTCGAGCGGGTCTCGCCGTACGGGGTGACCGGGCCCGACCGGGGCGGACGGGCCCGGCTGCGGCTGGTCAGCGGCGAGACCTCCGTCCTCGCCCGGCTGACCGGCCCCCTGCGCGCCGGCTGAACCCGGTGCGCGCGGCGGCCTCCCGTCAGCCGAGGGGGGTGTTCTCGTCCCCCGGTCGGGGGCTTCTCGGGGGCGGCCGGGGAGTCGGCGGGGGCGGCGGGGCAGGGAAGACCCCATGAGCGGTGCGCGGTACGCGCGGACGGTGCTGGCGCGGGCCCTGACGATGGCCTGCGTCGCCCTGCTGTGCCTGTTCGCCGCCGGTCCCGCGGCCGCCGCCACCGCCGGCGCCGATCCCCGGGCCGCCTCCTCCGCCCCGGCCGATCCCGCCGAGGGGCAGTCGGACCCGGCGGCGGACCCGTACGCCCGGGCCGACGTCCGGACGGTGGTGCGCGCGGCCCCGGCCCCGCGCGGGCTGCCGCGGGCGACGTTTCACGTGAAACACGCGGGCGATTCCACCCGTGTGGCCCGGGGCGGGCCGGCCGGGGCGGCCGGGCCCGCGCGGACGGTACGGAGTGTGGTCCTGCGCTGCTGAGGGGGCCGAGCGGCAGAACTCCCCCACACACACCCGGACCACCGTGAGGTTCCGTCATGCCCATCGACCCGTACGCCGCCCTGAACGCCATGATCCGCGCGGAGGCCGCCCGCTACTCCCCGGCGGCCCGCAAGGACCGGCCCGCACCGCAGGTCCCGGCCCAGGAGAGCGCCACCGAGGCCGCCGAGACCACCCCGGGCGGCGAGCCGCAGCGGCACATCTCCGGCCCGGCCGCGTGACCGGCCCGGCCCCCGCATGAGGCGGCGCCGGTTCCCGTGCCCCCGGCAACGGGGCACGGGAAC
>NZ_JBHVUQ010000110.1:0-26140 GCF_042884105.1 Streptomyces sp. NPDC058157 | reverse complement strand
GTGTTCCCGCTGGGCCCGCTGACCCTGTTCACCGGGCCCAGCGGCAGTGGCAAGTCCCAGGCGCTGGAGGCCTACGCGGCCCTGTCCCGGCTCGCCTCCGGGGCCGCGCTGGAGGAGGTCTTCCCGGACCCGGCGGCCCGGGTGCCGGAAGCGGCCCGGCCCGACGCCGGTGGTCGGCGCGGCTTCCGGATCGGCGTCACGGTCGACGGGCCGGCCGGCCCCGTCCGCCTCGACCTCGCCGTACAGGCGGAGCCCACGCTGCGGATCGCCGGCGAACGGCTCTCCCAGGACGGGACCGTGCTCCTCGCCACCGCCCTGCGCGATCCGCGCCGGCCCTCCGTCCAGGCCGCCTGGCTGAGCGGCGGCGCCGCCGGCATGACCCGCGCCGCGCTGCCCGGTGACCGGCTCGGCACCGCCCTGCTGCCGCTGCGCGTGTCCGGGGCCACGGCCGGGCAGCGACGGGTGCTGGCCGCCGCCGAACAGGTGGTGGTGGCGCTGCGGTCGGTGTTCCCCTGCGACCCCCGGCCCGACCGGATGCGGGCGCCGGTGCCGCCCGGCGAGGGCCGGCTGCGGGGCGACTGCGGGAACCTGGCCGACGTCCTGCGCCGGACCCGCCACGAATGCGGCACCCGCCACGCTCTGCTGGCGGGGGCGGCGCGGACCGGGTGCGCGGGGCCGGTGGCCGGGCTGGGGGTGCGGGAGGAGGGCCCGGGCGGCGCCGGGGCGGGTACCGGGGCCGGTATTGGGGCCGGTACCGGGGCCGGCGGCGGCCGGCCCGGCGGGCTGGTGGCGGCCCTGCTGGAGCGCGGCGCCGGACGGCCCGCCACGGAGTTCGCCCGGCTCGGCGACGGTGAACTCCGCTTCCTGGCCCTGGCCCTCGTCCTGCTCACCGGCCCCGGGGTGCTGGCCGTGGACCCGGCGGCCGAACTCCTCTCCGCCCGGCAGGCGCTGACCGTGCTCGCCGACGGTCTCGACCGGGGCCTGGACCGGCGGCAGACCGCCGAACTGCTGCGCCTGGCCCTGCTGTCCGGGGCGCGCGGCCACATCCGGCTGGTGGGGGCGGTCGGCGAGGACACCGCCGGAACCGCCCGGGAGGTCCCCGGCGTCTCAGTGGTAGACCTGTCCCCATGAGTGCTGCACCCACGGACGACGGGCCGGAGCCGCCACCGCGAGGCGAACGGCTGTACCGACTCCAGCGACGGCTGGCCGAGTTCGCGGCCGCGCGGGACTGGGCCCCGTACCACACGCCCAAGAACCTGGCCGTCGCGCTGAGCGTGGAGGCCTCCGAACTGGTCGAGATCTTCCAGTGGCTGACACCGGAACAGTCAGCGGCGATCATGGAAAAGCCCGAAAGCGCACACCGGGTGACCGATGAGGTGGCCGACGTACTGGCGTATCTGCTGCAGTTCTGTGAGGTTCTCGGGGTGGATGTGCTGGATGCGCTCGCCGCGAAGATCGAACGGAACGAACACCGTTTCCCGGCGAGCGGGACATGGACCCCAGATCGTCACTCTTCGGAGTGATGGTGTCGTCCACAACCTTGATTGTGTCCACAGATTTCCGAATACCCCTGGCTTTACTGGCTCGTTGCCTTCACTCTGGGTAGTGGAGATTGGCGGGATGTCGTGCGGACGGGGGACGGCATATGGATGCGGTACGGCTCATCGCGGCCGGCCGGCACGCGCTGGCAAGGAGCGCGGCCGCGTGGGACATCGTGGGCGAGGCCTGGCAGGCCCAGGCGCTCGCCCAGGGAGTGGGGAGCTGGCTGGCGGTCACGGGGCCGCCGGAGCTCAGAGCGGAGGCGAGGGGGCTGGGGGAAGCCGGAGGCAGAGGCTGCGGAGCCATGGACCGCTCCGCCCTGGGCGAGGGTGAGGGCGCCGGGCCCGACCAGCCGCCGCGGGCGGCGCAGCTGACGGGTGTGGCCGATGTACGGCAGGCGCTGCTGGGACTCCAGGCGCTGCTCGGCGAGGTCGGGATAGCGCTCGTCGGGGTGGCCTGCGCGACGGACGACGAGGGCCTGTACTGGCAGTGCATAGAGTCGATCGACGCGGCGGACGAGTCGAGCGACCGCGTGCGGGCCCTGCTGCGCCGGATGGCCGTCAGGGAACGGGGGTCGGCCTCGGGCGTGCTGTGACGCGGGCGTGGCGTGCTGTGACGCGGCCGTGCGGCGGGCCCCGGGGCGTGGCGGCGCGTGCGGCGGAGGGGTCCCGCCGCGTGCGACGGGACCCCCGGCCGGTCAGAAGGACCGGTCGGAGCGGCGCTCGCTCTCGTAGGCGCGGCTGCCCGGGGTGACCGGCTCGGCGGGGGGAGTGCGGTCCGCGGAGTGCTGGAGGTCGGCGTCGAGCTGGGACAGGTCGGCGTTGAGCGCGGCCATCAGCTCCTCCATCTGCTGCAGCAGGCCCTTCGGCGCGCCGCCCTGGGCGGGCACCGCCGGCTCCTGGTGTGCGTGGTCGTGTGCTGCCTGTCCGGTCTGTCCGGGGTACTCGGGCACGGACTCGTGGGACATGGCGGCCTCCTCGGCCCTGGCCCTTCCGGTGCGGAAGGGGGCGGTGGTCGTACCGGCGGGAGGCCGCCGGCGCGCGGGCCGGGCGGTCCGGCCCCGTCCGAGCCAACGAGCCCCATCCGCGCTGGTCACTGACGCGACGGGGCGCGCGCCTCCCGGTTGACGCAGATTCACCCGGCAGGGGAGCGGGAAGGGCAGGATGGAGTCATGGATCTTCGCATTTTCACCGAGCCGCAGCAGGGCGCCGACTACGACACCCTGCTGACCGTCGCCAAGGCCACCGAGGAACTCGGGTTCGACGCGTTCTTCCGCTCCGACCACTACCTGCGGATGGGGTCGGTCGACGGGCTGCCCGGCCCCACCGACGCCTGGATCACCCTCGCGGGCCTGGCCCGTGAGACCAAGCGGATCCGGCTGGGCACGCTGATGACGGCCGGCACCTTCCGGCTGCCCGGCGTCCTCGCGATCCAGGTGGCGCAGGTCGACGCCATGTCCGGCGGCCGCGTCGAACTCGGCCTGGGCGCGGGCTGGTTCGAGGAGGAGCACAAGGCGTACGGGATCCCCTTCCCGGCGGAGCGGATGGCCCGCCTGGAGGAGCAGCTGGCCATCGTCACCGGGCTGTGGGCCACCGAGCCCGGCGCGTCCTTCGACTTCCGGGGCAGCTACTACCAGGTGGAGAACTCCCCGGCCCTGCCGAAGCCGGCCCAGGCCAGGATCCCCGTCCTCGTCGGCGGACACGGGGCGCGCCGCACCCCGCGCCTCGCCGCCCGGTACGCGGACGAGTTCAACATGCCGTTCGCCTCCGTCGACGACAGCCGCCGGCAGTTCTCCCGGGTCCGGGAGGCCGCCGCCGCGGCCGGGCGCAAGGCGGAGGAGATCGTCTACTCGAACGCCCTGGTGGTGTGCGTGGGCAAGGACGACGCCGAGGTCGCCCGGCGGGCCGCCGCGATCGGCCGCGAGGTCGACGAGCTCAAGGCCAACGGCCTGGCCGGCTCCCCGGCCGAGGTCGTCGAGAAGCTCGGCACCTACGCGGCCATCGGGTCCTCCCGCGTCTACCTCCAGGTCCTCGACCTCGGCGACCTGGACCACCTGGAGCTGATCGCCGGCCAGGTCATGTCCCAGCTCGGCTGAGCCGTCCGGCCCGGCCGCACCCCACCACAGGACGGAGGACCGCACCGTGCCCCGCGCCACCGGCCCGCTCGCCGACGCCCTCGCCCGCAGGCCCGTGCTGCTGGACGGCGGACTGAGCAACCAGCTCGCCGACCAGGGCTGCGACCTGTCCGGCTCGCTCTGGACGGGCCGGGTGCTGGCCGAGCGCCCGGAGCAGGTGGCGGCCGCCCACGCGGCGTACGTCCGGGCCGGCGCCGAGGTGCTGATCACCGGGAGCTACCAGCTCGGCCACGACCCCGGTCTGCTGGAGCGCTCGGTCCGGGTGGCCGACGGCGCGGCGCGGGCCGCCGGGCACGAGGTGTGGGTGGCCGCCTCGGTGGGCCCGTACGGGGCGGTCCTGGCGGACGGCTCCGAGTACCGCGGCAGGTACGGGCTCACCCGGGAGGCGCTGGCCGCCTTCCACCGCCCCCGGATCGAGGCGCTGCTCGCGGCCGGGCCGGACGTCCTGGCGCTGGAGACCGTCCCGGACTCCGACGAGGCCGAGGCCCTGCTGCGGGTCCTGGCCGGCACCGGGGCGCGGGCCTGGCTCGGCTACACCGTCGAGGGCGGCCGGACCCGGGCCGGCCAGCCCCTCGCGGAGGCCTTCGCCCTCGCCGCCGACGCCCCCGAGGTGATCGCCGTCGGCGTCAACTGCTGTGACCCGCGGGAGGTGCTGCCCGCGCTCGAGGCGGCCGCGTCCGTCACGGCCAAGCCGCTGCTGGCGTACCCCAACGACGGCTCCGTCTGGGCCGCCGCCACTCGCACCTGGCACGCCCCCGCCCACCCCGGCCCCTGGCCCGTCGCCGCCTGGCGGGCGGCCGGCGCCCGCCTCGTCGGCGGCTGCTGCCGGGTCGGGCCGCCCTGGATCGCGGGGCTCCGCGAGGCCCTCGGCCCCCCCGCCGCCGGCGGTATGAAAACCAGTGGGCCGCCGGGGTGCCCCGGCACATACTGAAGCGCATGTTCCTGACCATCAGCACGACCGGCACCCCGGAAGAACCCGCCACCGACCTGGGATTCCTGCTGCACAAGCATCCCGGGAAGACGCAGGCCTTCGCCACCTCCCACGGCACGGCCCACGTGTTCTACCCCGAGGCGAGTGACCGGACGTGCACGGCCGCGCTGCTCCTGGAAGTGGACCCGGTCGCGCTCGTCCGGCGCGGCCAGGGCAAGGGCCGGGGCGGGGCTCCCGACGCCACGCTCGCCCAGTACGTCAACGACCGCCCGTACGCGGCCTCCTCGCTGCTCGCCGTCGCCCTGAGCTCGGTGTTCCGCACCGCCCTCAAGGGCCAGTGCGCCGCCCGGCCCGAACTCCCCGCACGGCAGCGCCCGCTGCGCGTCGAGATCCCGGTACTGCCCGCCCGCGGCGGCGCCGACCTGGTGCGCAGGCTGTTCGCCCCGCTGGGCTGGGACTCCGTGGAGACCACCCCGATCGTCCTCGACGAACGGTTCCCCGACTGGGGCGACAGCCGCTACCTGCGGCTGGTCCTGGAGGGAGAGCTCCGGCTGGAGGACGCCCTGCGCCAGCTGTACGTGCTGCTCCCCGTCGTCGACGACTCCAAGCACTACTGGATCGCCCCGGACGAGGTGGACAAGCTCCTGCGCGCCGGAGACGGCTGGCTGGCGGCGCACCCCGAGCACGCGCTCATCACCTCCCGCTACCTGGCCCGCCACAAGCGGCTCACCCAGAGCGCCATGGAACGCCTGGAGCTGGCCCGCCTCGCCGAGGCCGACGGCAGCGAGGCCGAGGAACTCGACAACGCCGTGGACGGCACCGTGGACACCGCCGTGGACACCACCGTCGACGGCGTCGCGGCCGGGCAGGACGACGCGGCCCGCGAGCGGTCCGTGCCCCTCGCGGTACGCCGCCGCGAGGCCGTCCTCGACGCGCTGCGCGAGGCCGGCGCGGCGCGCGTCCTGGACCTGGGCTGCGGGGAGGGCCAGCTGGTCCAGGCACTGCTGAAGGACACCGCGTTCACCGAGATCGTCGGCGTGGACGTCTCGGTGCGGGCCCTGACCACCGCCTCCCGCCGGCTGCGGCTGGAGCGCATGGGGGAGCGGCAGAGCTCCCGCGTCCGGCTGCTCCAGGGCTCCCTCGCCTACACCGACAAGCGGCTGGCCGGCTACGACGCGGCCGTGCTCAGCGAGGTCGTCGAGCACGTCGACCTGCCCAGGCTGCCCGCGCTGGAGTACGCCGTCTTCGGCTCGGCCCGCCCCCGCACGGTCCTCGTGACCACCCCGAACGTCGAGTACAACGTCCGCTGGGAGTCCCTGCCGGCCGGACGGGTCCGCCACCGCGACCACCGTTTCGAGTGGACCCGCGAGGAGTTCCGGACCTGGGCCGGACGGGTCGCCGCCCGGCACGGCTACGCCGTCGCGTACCGGCCCGTGGGCGACGAGGACCCCGAGGTCGGCCCGCCGACCCAGATGGCCGTCTTCACCCGGACCACCGACCCCGCCGAGACCGCAGCCACCGCCACCGCCACCCCGAAGGAGGGAGAGGCAGCATGACCACCCGCACGGACCACCGCGTACTCCCCGTCACCGACCTGGCCCTCGTCGTCCTCATCGGGGCCACCGGATCGGGCAAGTCCACCTTCGCCCGCAAGCACTTCAAGCCCACCGAGATCCTCTCCTCGGACCACTGCCGGGGCCTGGTCGCCGACGACGAGAACGACCAGAGCGCCAGCAAGGACGCCTTCGAGGTCCTGCACCACATCGCCGGCAAGCGGCTGGCCGCCGGACGCCTCACCGTCGTGGACGCCACCAGCGTCCAGCGGGAGTCCCGCCAGGAGCTCGTCCGCCTGGCCCGCGAACACGACGTGCTGCCCATCGCGATCGTCCTCGACATGCCCGAGTCGGTCTGCGCCGAACGCAACGCCGCCCGCCCCGACCGGGCCGGCCTGCCGCGCCGCGTCATCCAGCGCCACCGCTCCGAACTGCGCCGCTCGCTGCGCGGACTGGAGCGCGAGGGCTTCCGCAAGGTGCACGTCCTGCGCACCCCGGAGGAGGCCGACTCCGCCGAGGTGGTGCTGGAGAAGCGCTTCAACGACCTCACCCACCTCACCGGCCCCTTCGACATCATCGGCGACATCCACGGCTGCTCCTCCGAGCTGGAGACCCTGCTCGTCAAGCTCGGCTACGAGGACGGGGTGCACCCCGCGGGCCGTACCGCGGTCTTCGTCGGCGACCTCGTCGACCGCGGCCCGGACAGCCCGGGCGTGCTGCGCCGGGTGATGGGCATGGTCGGGTCCGGCAACGCGCTGTGCGTGCCCGGGAACCACGAGAACAAGCTCGGCCGTTACCTCAAGGGCTCCAAGGTCCAGCAGACCCACGGCCTCGCCGAAACCGTCGAGCAGCTCTCCCATGAGAGCGAGGAGTTCGTGAAGGAGGTGCGGGAGTTCATCTCCGGCCTGGTCAGCCACTACGTCCTCGACGGCGGCCGGCTGGTGGTCTGCCACGCCGGGCTGCCCGAGAAGTACCACGGGCGCACCTCCGGCCGGGTCCGCTCGCACGCCCTCTACGGCGAGACCACCGGCGAGACCGACGAGTTCGGCCTGCCCGTGCGCTACCCGTGGGCCGAGGACTACCGCGGCAAGGCCGCCGTGGTCTACGGGCACACCCCCGTCCCGGACACCTCCTGGATCAACAACACCATCTGCCTCGACACCGGAGCCGTCTTCGGCGGCCGGATGACCGCCCTGCGCTGGCCCGAGCGCGAACTGGTCGACGTACCGGCCGAGAAGGTCTGGTACGAGCCGGTCAAGCCGCTGGCCGCCGAGGCGCCCGGCGGGCTGGACGGCCGCCCCCTCGACCTGGCCGACGTCCAGGGCCGCCGGGTCGTGGAGACCCGCCACCTGGGCAACGTCGGCGTCCGCGAGGAGAACGCGGCCGCGGCCCTGGAGGTCATGAGCCGTTTCGCCGTCGACCCCCGCCTGGTGCCGTACCTGCCGCCGACCATGGCGCCGACGGCCACCTCCGCGGAGGACGGCTGGCTGGAGCACCCCGCCGAGGCCTTCGCCCAGTACCGGGCCGACGGCATCGACCGGGTCGTGTGCGAGGAGAAGCACATGGGCTCCCGCGCGACCGTCCTGCTGTGCCGGGACGCCGCCACCGCCCTGACCCGGTTCGGCGTCGAGGACGGCCCCACCGGCTCCGTCTACACCCGCACCGGCCGCCCCTTCTTTCAGGAGCGGGAGCTCACCGAGGAGTTCCTCGCCCGGCTCCGCGCGGCCGTGGACGGCGCCGGCCTGTGGGAGGAGCTGGGCACGGACTGGCTGCTGCTGGACGGGGAACTCCTGCCCTGGTCCCTGAAGTCGACCGGACTGCTGCAGGGCCAGTACGCGGCGGTGGGCGCGGCCTCCCGCACCGTCCTCCCGGAGGCCGTGGCGGCCCTGGCGGCCGCCGAGGCCCGGGGCGTGGACACGGGCGGGCTGCTGGAGCGCCAGCGCGGCCGGGCCGGCGACGCCGAGGCCTTCACCGAGGCGTACCGCCGCTACTGCTGGACCACCGACGGGCTGGACGGCGTACGGTTCGCGCCGTTCCAGCTGCTCGCGGCGGCCGGGCGGTCGCTGGCGGCCGTACCGCACGACGAGCAGCTGGCCTGGCTGGACCGGCTCGCCGACGCCGACGAGCGGTCCGCCGCCCCGCTGCTGCGCCGCACCCGCCGCGTGTACGTGGACACCGCCGACGCGGCTTCCGTCGGCGCGGGCACCGACTGGTGGCTGGAGCTGACCGGGGCGGGCGGCGAGGGCATGGTCGTCAAGCCGCTCCAGGCCTACGCCCGGGACGGCAAGGGGGGGCTGGTCCAGCCCGGGCTGAAGGTCCGCGGGCGCGAGTACCTGCGGATCATCTACGGTCCGGAGTACACCCGCCCCGACCAGCTGGAGCGGCTGCGGCAGAGGTTCCTCGGGCACAAGCGCTCGCTCGCCCTGCGCGAGTACGCGCTCGGGCTGGAGGCGCTGGACCGGCTGGCGGCGGCGGAACCGCTGTGGCGGGTCCACGAGGCGGTGTTCGCCGTCCTCGCCCTGGAGTCGGAGCCGGTCGACCCCCGGCTGTGAGCCGGCCCCGGCCACGAGCCGGGAGGGCGGCGTAAAGCGGCGGCCCCCGTACGGCCCGGAATTAGGTCGTATGGGGGAACTTTCGCCGAGAAGGCCGGGGAAACCGGTGGCGGGATCGTTCAACCAGGGCAGCGGAATGTCCGCGACCCTGGAAGGACGGAACGTCACCTATGAAGATGACCGCGCGCGGAAGCATTGCGGCGCTCATGACCTGTATGGCCGCGGCCGCAGCGGCCTCCCCGGCCACGGCCGCCACGGTTCCGGTGGGTGTCCCGCTGGACGCCGTGGAGACCACGCTGGGCGTACCCACGCCGCAGGTGGGCACCGCCGTCCCGATGCCGGTCGTCGGCGCGCCCGAGGCACCCGTCCTCCACAAGGGCGACCTGCTCCCCAGCCCCCTGCTCCCGGCGGTCCCGGTGGCCACCGACCTCGGGCTGACCAAGGTCGTCTCCCCGGTGCCCAACCTGCTGGGCTCCAAGGAGACGGACGGCGAGGGCTCCCTGGAGTCGCCGGCCACCACCCTGCTCACCCGGACCCCCGGCGCGGTCGTCGGCGCCCCGCTGACCATGCCCGACGCCGGCAACATGGGGATCCCGAACCTGACCGCCCCCAAGCTGGGCGTGGTCGCCCCGGAGCTCATCGGCACCCCCTCGGCGCTCCTCGGCCTGCGCTGAGCGGCACACCCGACTCCGGGTCGCAAAGCCGTCCGGTCTGGGTACGTCTACGGCATGGGATTCCATGTCGACTCCGAGACCGGGCGGCTTCGCCGCGTCATCCTCCACCGCCCCGACCTGGAGCTGAAGCGCCTCACACCCAGCAACAAGGACGCCCTGCTCTTCGACGACGTGCTGTGGGTGCGCCGGGCCCGCCAGGAGCACGACGGCTTCGCCGACGTGCTGCGCGACCGGGGCGTCGCCGTCCACCTCTTCGGCGACCTGCTCCGCGAGGTCCTCGACATCACCGAGGCGCGCCACCTCGTCCTGGACCGGGTCTTCGACGAGAAGGAGTACGGGCCCCTCGCCACCGACCACCTGCGCTCGGTCTTCGACGGACTGACCTCGGCCGAGCTCGCGGACGCGCTCGTCGGCGGCATGACGAAGCGTGAGTTCCTGGAGCGGCACAGCGAGCCGGTGTCGGTGCGCTTCCACGCGCTGGAGACGGACGGCTTCCTGCTGGGGCCGCTGCCCAACCACCTCTTCACCCGGGACACCTCCGCCTGGATCTACGACGGGGTGTCCATCAACGCCATGCGCTGGCCGGCCCGGCAGCGCGAGACCGTGCACTTCGAGGCGATCTACCGGCACCACCCCCTCTTCACCGGCTCGGGTCCCTTCCACTACTGGTCGCAGGGCCAGTCGGACTACCCCTCGACCATCGAGGGTGGCGACGTCCTGGTCATCGGCAACGGCGCGGTGCTGATCGGGATGAGCGAGCGGACCACCCCCCAGGCGGTGGAGATGCTCGCCCGCGGCCTGTTCGCGGCCGGGTCGGCCTCGGCCATCGTGGCGCTCGACATGCCCAAGCGGCGGGCGTTCATGCACCTGGACACGGTGATGACGATGGTCGACGAGGAAACGTTCACCCAGTACGCGGGGCTCGGCATGCTGCGCTCCTACACGATCCGGCCGGGGCAGGGGGCGAGCGAGCTCCAGGTGAGCGACCACCCGCCGGAGCACATGCACCGGGCGATCGCGGCGGCGCTGGGCCTGGACAAGGTGCGCGTGCTGACCGCGGGGCAGGACGTGCACTCGGCGGAGCGCGAGCAGTGGGACGACGGGTGCAACGTGCTGGCCGTGGAGCCCGGGGTGGTCGTCGCCTACGAGCGCAACGTCACCACCAACACCCACCTGCGCAAGGAGGGCATCGAGGTGATCGAGATCCCCGGCAGCGAGCTGGGGCGGGGCCGCGGCGGGCCGCGCTGCATGAGCTGCCCGGTGGAACGGGACGCCGGCTGAGCGCAGGCTGAGGGGGACGGACTGGTGATCACAGGTGCGGATACCGCACATGTGATCCACCAGACTGCATATCAATACAAGGGATCGTATAGACTTCCGCAATCCCCTGTCAGCGTCCCCCTGGAGTCCCGATGGCCACCGACCTCTTCGGCCGCAGTTTCCTCAAGGAGCTCGACTTCACCGCCGCCGAGTTCCGCGGCCTGGTCGAGCTCGCCGCCGAACTCAAGGCGGCCAAGAAGGCGGGCGTCGAGGAGCGCCGCCTCCAGGGCAGGAACATCGCGCTGATCTTCGAGAAGACCTCCACGCGCACCCGCTGCGCCTTCGAGGTCGCCGCCGCCGACCAGGGCGCCCACACCACCTACCTCGACCCCTCCGGCTCCCAGATCGGCCACAAGGAGACCGTCCGGGACACGGCGCGGGTGCTCGGTCGGATGTTCGACGGCATCGAGTACCGGGGTGACAGCCAGGAGGCGGTCGAGGAGCTCGCCGCCGCCTCCGGCGTGCCCGTCTTCAACGGCCTCACCGACGACTGGCACCCCACCCAGATGCTGGCCGACGTGCTGACCATGACCGAGCACTGCGCGAAGCCGCTGGAGCGGATCGCCTTCGCCTACCTCGGCGACGCCCGCTTCAACATGGGCAACTCCTACCTGGTGACCGGCGCGCTGCTGGGCATGGACGTACGGATCGTCGCGCCGAAGGAGTACTGGCCGGCCGAGGCCGTCGTGGCGCGCGCCCGCGAACTGGCCGCGTCCAGCGGGGCGCGGATCACCCTGACCGAGGAGGTCGCGGAGGGCGTGGCGCAGGCCGACTTCGTCGCCACGGACGTGTGGGTCTCGATGGGCGAGCCGAAGGAGGTCTGGGACGAGCGGATCGCGGCCCTGGCCCCGTACGCCGTCACCATGGACGTGCTGCGCGCCACCGGCAACCCGGACGTGCGGTTCCTGCACTGCCTGCCCGCCTACCACGACCTCGGCACCAAGGTGGCGCGGGAGGTGCACGAGCGGCACGGGCTGGAGTGGCTGGAGGTCTCGGACGAGGTGTTCGAGTCGGCGCACTCCGTCGTCTTCGACGAGGCGGAGAACCGGCTGCACACGATCAAGGCCGTGCTCGTCGCCACGATGGCGAAGCCCGCCGCATAGTCATACGGGCGGAGCCCCGGGCCCGGCCGTCGTACGGGCCCGGGGCACCCGGGCCCGGCCGGTCAGACGCTCGTCGCGCAGGCCGGCAGGGTGAACCAGACGGCCTTGCCGTGCTCGGTGGGGCGGTGGCCGCAGGCCGAGCTCAGGGCCCGGAGCAGCAGCAGGCCGCGGCCGTGCTCCTGCCAGGGGTCCGGGTGGGCCTCGTACGGGCGGGTCACGAGGTCCCGCGGCGGCCGGGGGTCGCCGTCGTGCACCTCCACCTGGCAGCCGTCCGCCAGCATCTCCACGACCAGCTCGATCGGTGCCCCCGCGGTGGTGTGCTCGACGGCGTTGGCCACCAGTTCGGCGGTGAGCAGCTCTGCGGTGTCGCGGTCGGCGGACGGCTCCGTTTCCGTCAGGGCGGTACGGACGAGGGCGCGGGCCATGGGCACGGCGGCGGCCGTGTGCGGGAGGGCGAGCCGCCAGGCGGAGGCGTCGGGCATGACCGGTCCGTCCGTTCCGTTCCGTCGGGGTGGGTGGCTGGGGCGGGGTGGGGCGCGGGGAGGGGGCTCCCGTTTCGACTTCAACGATACGGAGCCCCGCGGGCGCCCCGTAGGGCACCCCGGCGCGAAGGGGGCGGACCCAGGGCCGCGCCGCGGCGGGACCTTCGCCTCGGGTCGGGCCGCCGTCCCCCATCTGTCGCGTTTCCGTGACGGCAGTCACAAGTCGGTGATAGCGTCGTACGCGTGAGTCCCTTCACCGGTTCCACACCAGCGACCGAACGGTGGCGCCACCTGCGGGTGACCCGGCAGGACGGCATCGCCACCGTCACCCTCGACCGCCCCGAGAAGCTGAACGCGCTCACCTTCGGCGCCTACGCCGACCTGCGCGATCTGCTCGCCGAACTCTCCCGCACCCGCTCCGTACGCGCCCTCGTCCTGGCCGGCGAGGGCCGCGGCTTCTGTTCCGGCGGGGACGTGGACGAGATCATCGGCGCCACCCTCGCCATGGACACCTCCCAGCTCCTCGACTTCAACCGGATGACCGGCCAGGTGGTCCGCGCCGTCCGCGAATGCCCCTTCCCGGTGATCGCCGCCGTGCACGGGGTGGCCGCGGGCGCCGGGGCCGTCCTCGCCCTCGCCGCCGACTTCCGCATCGCCGACCCCACCGCCCGCTTCGCCTTCCTCTTCACCCGCGTCGGGCTCTCCGGCGGCGACATGGGCGCCGCCTACCTGCTGCCCCGGGTCGTCGGCCTCGGCCACGCCACCCGGATCCTGATGCTCGGAGAGCCCGTACGGGCCCCCGAGGCCGAACGCATCGGCCTGCTCAGCGAGCTGGTCGACGAGGGCAAGGCCGACGTCCGGGCCGCCGAACTGGCCGCCCGCCTCGCCGCCGGACCCGCCCTCGCACACGCCCAGACCAAGGCCCTGCTCACCGCCGAACTGGACATGCCGCTGGCCGCTTCCGTGGAGCTGGACGCCAGCACCCAGGCCCTGCTGATGCACGGCCAGGACTACGCCGAGTTCCACGCCGCCTTCACCGGGAAGCGGCCGCCGCAGTGGAAGGGGAGGTAGGGCCATGCCCCAGCCCGCGCCCGGGGCCGCCAAGCGGGTGGCCGTCATCGGCGGGGGGCCGGGCGGGCTCTACGCCGCCGCGCTGCTGGCCCGCCAGGGGCACGCCGTCGACCTGTGGGAGCGCGGCGCCCCCGACGACACCTTCGGCTTCGGCGTCGTCCTCTCCGACGAGACCCTCGGCGGCATCGAACGCGCCGACACGGCCGTCCACGCCGCCCTCGCCGCCGAGTTCGTCCGCTGGGACGACGTGGACGTCGTCCACCGCGGCCGGCTGCTGACCTCCGGCGGCCACGGCTTCGCCGCCCTCGGCCGGCGCCGCCTCCTGGAGCTCCTGCACGCCCGCTGCGAGGCCCTCGGCGTCCGGCTCCGCTTCCGCACCGGGGCCCCCGACGCCTGGACCCTGGCCCGCTCCCACGACCTGGTCGTCGCGGCCGACGGGGTGCACAGCGCCACCCGCGAGAGCGGCGCCGAGCACTTCCGGCCCACCGTCACCCCTGGCCGCTGCCGCTACGTCTGGCTCGCCGCCGACTTCGCCTTCGACGCCTTCCGCTTCGAGATCGCGGAGACCGAGCACGGCATCATGCAGCTGCACGCCTACCCCTACTCCGCCGACTCCTCCACCGCCATCGTCGAGATGCGCGAGGAGGTCTGGCGGGCCGCGGGCCTCGACCTCTGCGACGAGGAGGAGTCCGCGGCGCGCTGCGCCAAGATCTTCGCGGAGGCGCTGCGGGGCAGGCCGCTGCGCGGGAACCGCTCCGCCTGGACCCGCTTCCACACCGTCGTCAACGCACGCTGGTCGCACGGGAACGTGGTCCTCCTCGGCGACGCCGCCCACACGGCCCACTTCTCCATCGGATCCGGAACCAAACTCGCCGTCGAGGACGCCCTCGCCCTCGCCGAGGCCGTCGCCGCCCACCCCGAGGTCCCCGAGGCCCTCGCCGCCTACGAGGCCGAACGCAGGCCCGCCGTGGCCAGCACCCAGCGGGCCGCCGCCGCCAGCATGCGCTGGTTCGAGGAGATCGGCGGCTACGTCGGCCAGCCCGCCCGGCAGTTCGCCTTCAACCTGCTCACCCGCAGCCGCCGGGTCACGCACGAGAACCTGCGGCTGCGCGACCCCCGCTTCACCCGCGCGGTCGAGGCCGACTTCGGCTGCCCGCAGGAGGGGCCGGACGGGCCGGTGACCCCGCCCATGTTCACCCCCTTCACCCTGCGCGGGCTGACCCTGCGCAACCGGGTCGTCGTCTCGCCCATGGACATGTACTCCGCCGAGGACGGGGTCCCGGGCGACTTCCACCTGGTGCACCTGGGCGCGCGGGCCCTGGGTGGGGCCGGGCTCGTCATGACCGAGATGGTCTGCGTCAGCGCCGAAGGCCGGATCACCCCCGGATGCGCGGGGCTGTGGACGGCCGAGCAGGCGGCCGCCTGGAAGCGGATCGCCGGCTTCGTCCACACCTCGGCGCCCGGCACCGCCCTCGGCGTCCAGCTCGGCCACTCCGGCCGCAAGGGCTCGACCCGGCTCATGTGGGACGGCATGGACGACCCCCTCCCGGACGGCAACTGGCCCTTGGTCGCCGCCTCCGCACTGCCCTACAAGCGCGGCGTCTCCGCCGTGCCGCGCGCCCTGGACGCCGCGGGGCTCGCCGCCGTCCGCGCCGACTTCGCGGCGGCCGCCACCCGCGCCGCCGACTGCGGCTTCGACCTGCTCGAACTGCACTGCGCCCACGGCTACCTGCTGTCGGGCTTCCTCTCCCCCCTCACCAACCAACGCGACGACGCGTACGGGGGTTCCCTGGAGAACCGGCTGCGCTTCCCCCTGGAGGTCTTCGACGCCGTCCGCGAGGTCTGGCCCGACGACCGCCCGATGACCGTCCGGCTGTCCGCGACGGACTGGGCCCCCGGCGGCACCACGCCCGAGGAGGCGGAGCGGATCGCCGCCGCGTTCGCCGCCCACGGCGCCGACGCGATCGACGTCTCCACCGGCCAGGTGGTCGCGGAGGAGGCCCCGGAGTTCGGGCGCTCGTACCAGACCCCGTACGCCGACCGGATCCGCAACGCGCTCGGGATCCCCGTCGTCGCCGTCGGCGCGATCTCCTCCTGGGACGACGTCAACTCCCTGCTGCTGGCCGGCCGCGCCGACCTGTGCGCCCTGGGCCGCCCCCACCTGTACGACCCGCACTGGACCCTGCACGCGGCCGCCGACCAGGAGTACGCCGGCCCCGGCGCGCCCTGGCCCGCCCCCTACCGGGCGGGCAGCCGCAAGCCGCCGACCGGGAAGGGGTGAGGCGGCGCGGTTCCCGAGCGGGGCCGCCCCGGGCGCCGGGCCGCCTCAGGCGCCGGGCCGGGCGCCGGGCCGCCTCAGGCGCGGATCCGCTCGACGCGGTCCTCGACCGGGGTGAAGCCGAGGCGCTGGTAGACGCTGTTGCTGGTGGGGTTGGCGAGGTCGGTGAAGAGGAGGACCTCGCCGGCCCCGGCCGCGCGCGCCGCCTCGCTCGCCGCGTGCGTCACCCCGGCGGCGTAGCCGCGGCGCCGCTCGGCGGGCGGGGTGTAGACGGGGCCGATGCGGGAGGCGGAGCCGATCGGGCGGAAGAACGCGGCCAGTGACACCGGTCTGCCGTCGTGCTCCCAGAGGAGGAACCCGCCGTACGAGATCCGGTCGCGCAGGGAGGCCTCGGAGGGGGCGACGGGGGTGCCGCACTCGCGGCTGAACTCCGCGGTCCAGCGGGCCAGCAGCGGCAGGTCGGCCTCGGTGGCCGGCCGGGCCCGGCCGCCGGGGGCCGGGTCGGGGGCCGTCAGGGTGCCCAGCCGGTACAGCCGGAGCTCCTCGGCGACGCGGGTCGGCGTGCCCCACGCCTCCGCCAGGGCCTGCGCGTCGGCGCGGCGGGCGTTGAAGTCGGTGACGCGGGAGAGCAGGGGTTCGGTGGTGAGCGCGGCGCCCAGGGCGCGGACCGCCTCCGGGGGCAGGACGCCGAGCAGCAGCGGGAACGGCGGGGTGTGCAGGACGGCTCCGGCGACGGTCTCGTCGGCTCCGGTCCACCAGCCGAAGACGGGATCGGCGTCGCCGTAGGCCCGTGGGCCGCGCCGCTCGAGGGCGTCGATGACGCTCAGCAGGGTGGTGTTGACGACGGGGTGCGCTGCCACGGCCGGGCGCGCGGCGGCCAGGCAGGCCGCCAGATCGGTGCTGAAGGTCCAGGTCATGTCCCATCGTGGCGGGCCGGGGAGCGGGCCCGCACCGGGTTTTCGCGGGGGCGGCCGGGCGCCGGGCGCCGGACGCCGGGCTCAGGGGCGTGCGGGGTGGCGGGTGCGCTCCCCCGGGCGGGGGAGGCGATCCCCTCGCACGGGGGAGGAAGGGGCGGCGGGCCGCTGGGATCTTGGGAGTGCGAGCAGGACAACGGCCCCGCCGCCGTGGCGGGCCGTCGGACGAGGAGGAACCATGAGCACTCTACGAGGGCTGGACGAAGCGGGCGCCGGCGTCGCGCAGCCGGGCGTGCAGTTCGGCGAAGACCGCGGCCGCCCGGTCGCCCGGCCAGTCGGCCGGGAGCAGTTCCCGCGGCAGCCCCGGGTCGGCGTAGGGCAGCCGCCGCCAGGTGTCCAGGGCGGGCAGGTAGGCCCGGTAGGCGGCCTCGGGGGTGGGCTCGGGGCCCGACTGCAGGGCCCGCAGGACCGGTTCGTGGAGGTCGAGGAATTCCTCGTGCTGCTTGGCCAGGGCGGCGAGGTCCCACCAGCGGGCCACGGCCTCGGCCGTCGGGGCGAAGCCGAGGTGGGCGCCGCGGAAGAGTTCCACGTACGCCGTCAGGTGCAGCCGCTCCAGGGTGTGCCCGGTCTCCTCGGCCAGCTGGGCCGGGGCGATCCACACCCCCGGGGCCACGGCCCCGAAGCCCAGCCGGGCCAGGCGCGAGCGCAGCAGGTGCCGCTTGTGCCGCTCCTGCTCCGGGACGGAGAAGACGGCGACCAGCCACTCCGGCGAGACCGGCACGGCTCCGTAGATCCGCCGGTCGCCGTCCTCCAGCAGCAGCCGGGCCTCCTCGGAGGGCTCGTATCCGGCCGAGCCGTCCGCGGCCTTCGCGGGCACCAGGAAGCCCCGCCGCTTGAGCCGGGACACCGAGGACCGGACGGAGGGCGCGTCCACCCCGGCCGTGCCCAGCAGGCGGACCAGCGCGGACACGGGTACGGCGCCGCCCTCGAAGGACCGCCCGTAGGCGCCGAAGAAGGTGACGATCAGGGATCGCGGAGTGTGCTGCTCGACCACGGGTTCACTCTAGATCGCGCAGCCGGAAGCGTTGGAGCTTGCCGGTGGGCGTCCGCGGCAGCGCGGGCAGGAAGACGAAGGACCGGGGGCATTTGTGGGGGGCCAGCTCCTCCTTCATGAAGGTCCGCAGCCCCTCCTCCGTGAGCACGGCTCCCTCGCGCGGCACGGTGTAGGCCACCACGACCTGCCCGCGCCGTTCGTCGGGCCGGCCGACGACCGCGACCTCCGCCACGTCGGGGTGGCGCAGCAGCGCCTCCTCCACCTCGGGGCCCGCGATGTTGTAGCCCGAGGAGATGATCATGTCGTCGGCGCGGGCGACGTAGCGGAAGTAGCCGTCGGGGTCGCGTACGTAGGTGTCTCCGGTCAGGTTCCAGCCGTCGCGGACGTACTCGCCCTGGCGGGGGTCGGCCAGGTAGCGGCAGCCGACCGGGCCGCGGACGGCCAGCAGTCCGGGCTCGTTGTCGGGCACGGGCCGGCCGGAGGGGTCCACCACGCGGGCCTGCCAGCCGGGGACGGCCCGGCCGGTGGTGCCGGGGCGGATGTCCTCGTCGGCGGCGGAGATGAAGATGTGCAGCAGCTCGGTGGCCCCGATGCCGTTGATGATCCGCAGTCCGGTGCGCTCGTACCAGGCCTGCCAGGTGGCGGCGGGCAGGTTCTCGCCGGCGGAGACGCAGCGGCGCAGCGCGGACAGGTCGTAGGCCCCCCTGTCGTAGGGGCCCAGGGTGTCCAGCATCGAGCGGTAGGCGGTGGGAGCGGTGAACAGGACGCTGACCCGGTGCTCGGCGAGGGCGGGCAGCAGGCGGCGGGGTGCGGCCTCCTCCAGCAGCAGGGCGCAGGCCCCGGCCCGCAGCGGGAAGACGACCAGTCCGCCGAGGCCGAAGGTGAACCCGAGGGGCGGACTGCCGGCGAAGACGTCGTCGGGGCGGGGTCTGAGGACGGTACGGGAGAAGGTGTCGGCGACGGCGAGGAGGTCGCGGTGGAAGTGCATGCAGCCCTTGGGACGGCCCGTGGTCCCGGAGGTGAAGGCGATGAGGGCCACGTCGTCGGCCGAGGTCTCGACGGCGGGGTAGGGGGCGGTGTGGGTCTCTGCCAGACGCAGGAGGTCGTCGGGGGAGTCGCCGCCGTAGGGGGTGATCCGCAGGTCCGGTACGGCGGCCCTGGCCAGGTCGTCGAGGGCGTCGGTGTGGCAGATGGCGTGCCGGACCCGGGCCATGGCGCACACCGTCGCCAGTTCCTGGGCCCGCTGCTGGGCCAGCACGGTGACGGCCACAGCGCCCGCCTTCACCACGGCCAGCCAGCAGGCGGCGAGCCAGGGGCCGGTGGGCCCGCGCAGGAGCACCCGGTTGCCGGGGACGACGCCGAGGTCGGTGGTGAGGGCGTGGGCGAGGCGGTCCACGCGTGCGCGGAGCTCTCCGTAGGACCACACCTCGCCCGAGCCGCTGCGGAAGGCGGGCCGCTGCGGCCCGAACCGGCCGATGGTGGCGTCGAGCAGCTCGGCGCCGCAGTTCAGCCGGTCCGGATAGGCCAGTTCGGGCAGCTCGAAGACGAGCTCCGGCCAGGCGTGGGTGGGCGGCAGGTGGTCTCGCGCGAAGGTGTCGGTGTGGGCGGAAGGCTTGAGCTCCAAGGCGGGTTCGCCCCCTTGCGACGTCCGGATTGGGGTGGAGCCGGCCGTGCTGATCTGTCCAGAGCGTATCGTGATGGTGACGGCAGTCAACAGGACGCGATAGAGGAATACGACGGGACTTGGGGGCCTTCGGATGGCCGGATTCGCGCTCGGAGTGGAACAAGAGCAATGGTGCGGGCAGTTGCGCGCCCTCGCGGAGCGGCGGCTGAAGCCGCTCGCCGAGAAGGGCGAGGCCGGCCGGGTGAACCGGCCGCTGCTGGCGGAGCTGGGGGAACTGGGTCTGCTGGAGCGGGTCTTCTCCTCCGGAGCCTTGGAGCTGTGCCTGCTGAGGGAGTCCCTCGCCTACGGCTGCACCGAGGCCGAGACGGCCCTGGCTCTCCAGGGGCTCGGGGGTCATCCGGTGCTGCGGTCGGGCAGTGACGCCCAGCGGGAGCGGTGGCTGCCGGGGGTGCGGGCGGGCCGGCTGGTGGCGGCGTTCGCGCTGAGCGAGCCGGGCGCCGGGTCGGACGCGGCGGCGCTGGCCCTGGCGGCCGCCCCGGACGGGACCGGCTGGCGGCTGGAGGGGGCCAAGTGCTGGATCTCCAACGCCCCCGAGGCCGATTTCTACACCGTCTTCGCCCGAACGGGTGAGGCGCCGGGTGCCAAGGGCATCACCGCGTTCCTGGTCCCCGCGGACCGGCCCGGGCTGACGGGTGAGGCCCTGGACATGCTCTCGCCGCACCCGATCGGTTCCCTGGCCTTCGACGGGGTGCCGGTGGGCCGGGAGGACGTCCTGGGCGAGCCGGGGCAGGGGTTCCGGGTGGCGATGGAGACCCTGAACCTGTTCCGGCCGAGCGTGGGGGCCTTCGCGGTGGGCATGGCGCGGGCCGCGCTGGACGCCACGCTGGCCCACACCGCCGGCCGGACCGCCTTCGGCGGGGTGCTGGCCGACCTCCAGGCGGTCGGGCACCGGGTGGCGGAGATGGCCACCCGCACCGAGGCCGCCCGGCTGCTCGTGTACGCGGCGGCCGGCGCCTACGACAGCGGCTCGCCGGACGTGCCGAGGCGGGCGGCGATGGCCAAGCTCCTCGCGACGGAGACCGCCCAGTACGTGGTCGACCACGCCGTCCAGCTGCACGGGGCGGTCGCCCTGCGGCGGGGCCATCTGCTGGAGCACCTGTACCGGGAGGTGCGGGCGCCCAGGATCTACGAGGGGGCCAGCGAGGTGCAGCGCGGCATCATCGCCAAGGAGCTCTACCGGGGGGTGGCGGGCCGATGAGCGCCGACCGTGCCGGGCGCCCGGAGCGGATCAACCCGGCGGAGCTCTCCCCGGCGACGGGCTTCTCCCACGCCGTCGCCGTCACCGGGGGCCGGCTGGTGTTCCTGGCCGGCCAGACCGCGCTCGACGGCTCCGGCAAGGTGGTGGGCCAGACCCTGCCGGAGCAGTTCGAGCGCGCCCTGTCCAACCTGCTGACGGCCCTCGCGGCGGCGGGCGGCGGCCCCTCGGACCTGGCCCGGGTGACGGTGTACGCGGTGGACGTGGAGGACTACCGGGCCCACGCCCCCGAACTGGGCCGGATCTGGCGCCGGCTGGCGGGGCGCGACTACCCGGCGATGGCCGTGGTCGGTGTGGTCCGCCTCTGGGACACCGAGGCCCGGGTGGAACTGGACGGGATCGCGGTGCTCCCGTGACCCCGGAAGGGACGGCCTAGGAGGCGGAGTCGAGGAGGGTGCCCATCCACTCCTCGATGCCGGCGACCGTGCGCGGCAGGGCGCCGGACATCAGGCGGGCCCCGTCGGCGGTGACGACCAGGTCGTCCTCGATGCGCACGCCCATGCCGCGCAGTTCGGCGGGGAGGGTCTCGTCGTCCGGCTGGAGGTAGAGGCCCGGCTCGACCGTGAGGACCTGGCCCTCCTCCAGCACGCCGTCCAGGTAGGTGTCGGCGCGGGCCCGGGCGCAGTCGTGGACGTCGAGGCCGAGCATGTGGCCGCTGCTGCACAGGGTGTAGCGCCGGTGCAGGTCGCCCTCGGCGTCCTTGAGTACGCCCCACTCGGCGAGGCCCTCGGCGATGACGCGCATGCCGGCCCGGTGGAAGTCGCGGAAGCTGGCGCCGGGCCGGAGCGCGGCGATTCCGGCCTCCTGGGCGGCGAGCACCAGTTCGTAGACCTGCTTCTGGACGGGGGAGAAGCGCCCGGACAGCGGCAGGGTGCGGGTGATGTCGGCGGTGTAGAGGCTGCCGGTCTCCACGCCCGCGTCCAGCAGCAGCAGTTCGTCGCGATCCAGGCGGCCGTCGTTGCGGATCCAGTGCAGCACGCAGGCGTGCGCGCCTGAGGCGGCGATGGTCTCGTAGCCGAGCCCGTTGCCCTCGGCGCGGGCCCTCAGGTTGAAGACGCCCTCGATCCAGCGCTCGCCGCGCGGGTGGGCGAGGGCCGCGGGCAGGGCCCGTACGACGTCTTCGAACCCGGCGGTGGTGTGGTCGACGGCGAGCTGGAGCTGGTCGACCTCCCAGGCGTCCTTGACGAGCCGCAGCTCCGAGAGGGCGGCGGCCAGTCCGGCGTCGGTGGCGGCGTTGCGCCCGGTAGGGGAGCCGAGCGCGTCGAGGTGGGCGCAGCGCAGCCCCGTGAGCCGCTCGGCCTCGGCGAGGTCGGGGCGCCGGCCCACCCAGAACTCGCCGTAACGGCGGTCCCGGTAGAACTCCTCGGTGCCGTCGGCGCGGTCGGACCGGGGGCGCAGGTAGAGGACGGGCTCGTGGCCGTGCGCTCCGGCGGGCTCCAGGACCAGGACGTGGCCCACCTGGTCCTCGCCCGTCAGGCCGGTGAGCCAGGCGTAGGCGCTGTGCGGCCGGAAGCGGAAGTCGCAGTCGTTGGAGCGGACCCTCAGCTCACCGGCCGGGACGATGAGCCGCTCGCCGGGGAAGCGGGCGGACAGCCGGGCGCGCCGGGCGGGGGTCACGTCGTACGCGGTGACCCGGGAGCCGGCCGGCAGGGGGGAGGGTGCCCAATTCCCGGCCATGAAGCGGGACAACTCTGCCGATACCGGCAGGTCGTGGCTGCCGGTGTTCAGGCGGGAGGGGGTGTCGGTCACGGAGGCTCCCTCGAGAAGGACTGAACTGGTGTGCGCACAGGTCTTGCCAGTGCAATTTCACATTACTATGTTACAGCTCACACCGCGGCACATTAATCCCCGTCAAACGCCGTGTGAAGCAGGGCAGTTCACGCACCACTACCCCCACCTCCCTTCCCACAGGAGCATCAAGGTGTCCCAGCACAGAGCTGTGCGTACGTCTCTCCTCTCCGCCGCCGTCACGGTCACCCTCCTCGCCACCGCGGGCCAGGCAGTGACCCAGGCCGCCGAGCGGGGCACCCCCGCCGCCGCACCCGCCGCGTCGGCGCCCGCCGCCTTCGCCGCCGGTCCGGCCGCCGCGCCGAACCCCTTCGACGAGGTCGACCGCCTCGCCGACGCCAAGCAGCTCGCCCCGGCCCCCGCCCCGGCCCCCGGCGGCAAGTCCGTCGCCGACAACCGGGTTCCCGGCGCCGCCGACGCGGCCCCCGGCGCCGACAAGAGCCGCAAGACGGCCACGGCCCAGGCCGCGCCCACCGCCAAGAGCGTGGCCGCGGGCGTCCCCTGCACCCTTGACGGGATCACCGGCCTCAGCCCGGAGCAGTTCGCCGACTTCCTCGGCGACCCGGCCGTCACCGCCGACGGCTGCCTGCGCGGCCTCATATGGACCTGGGACGCGCGCCTGGCGCCCGTCATGTCCGACGCGCACGTCCAGGCCGTCTCCCACCGGATATCCGCCCTGGCCGCCGCGCACGACGGCCGCAACTCCTCCCACCTGGAGGAGATGTTCACCTACCTGCACGCCGTGGCCTACCACGACTACTCGCGCACCGAGATCGACGTCACCGACGCGCCCACCGTCGACGCCATGCGCCAGGCCATCGCCGACTTCGGCAACTCGGCCCACACCTTCGACGTCACCGCCTCCAACGCCCGCACCCTGCGCGAGGCCCTCTACGCGGGCAGCGCCCCCGGCCTGCGCCAGCACCAGATCGGCCTGATCAAGAAGGTCCTGGCCACCCTGGACGCCTCCCACCCGGCCACCAACCAGGACGCCTCCTGGGGTGGTGCCGCCCTCGCGGCCCTCTCCGTCAACTACCTGGGCGTCTACCCGGGCAACAACGACGCCGCCTTCCAGGCCGCGGTCAAGGCCGACCCCGCCTACCGCGCCCTCTTCAAGGCCTTCGCCGGCTACGGCCACCTCAAGGGCGGCGCCAACGCCTGGGCAGCCCGCGACGCCCTCGGCGAGTACGGCCGCTTCGGCCAGGTCGACGGCCTCAAGGACCAGATCACGGCCGACCTCGGCGCCCTCCTCGGACCGGTCAAGTCCACCTGGGGCAACGGCAGCGAGCAGTGGGCCAAGCTGGTCTCCTGGCTCAACTTCTACGAGGCCTGCAAGCCGTACGGGGTGTGCAAGGAGGACATCGAGAAGCAGCTGTTCCCGAACACCTACACCTACGACAACGGCGGCATCAAGGTACGCACCGCCCTCGACCGGGCCACCGTCGACCAGCTCTACTACGCGAGCAAGCAGGTCAAGACCCAGTTCCACCGCGTCCTGGGCACCGACCAGCCGCTCGCCGGGGACCCCAACAGCACCCTGAACATCGTGCTCTACGCCTCGCGCGCCGACTACGAGAACTACCACCCGATCCTGACCGGGTACGGCACCAACAACGGCGGCATCTACATCGAGAACGGCGCCACCTTCTACACCTACCAGCGCCGCGTCCCCCAGGACTCCTCCCTCACCCTCGAAGAGCTCTTCCGCCACGAGTACACGCACTACCTCAACGGCCGCTTCGCCGTCCCCGGCACCTTCGGCCAGGGCGACTGGTACCAGGGCGACCGCACCACCGCCATGGATGAGGGCACCGCCGAGTTCTTCGACGGCTCCACCCGCGACAACGGCATCGCCGTCCGCAAGTCCCTGGTCAAGGGCATCATCAACGACACCGCCGGCGGCGGTCCGCGCATGAGCATCGACCAGCTCCTGCACGCCACCTACGACGGCGACGGCTTCCGCTTCTACAACTACGCGGGCACCTTCTTCGAGTTCCTCTGGACCGAGAAGCCCTCACTGCTGCGCGAGATGTACGGCTACCAGCGCGCCAACGACGTTGCGGGCTTCGACGCCTGGCGCAACCGCATGGGCGCCGACACCTACCTCCAGCGCGACTACAACCGCTTCCTGGACGCCCAGATCGCCAAGGTGGACCAGCTCTACGTCCCGAACACCACCTTCACGGCCAACGATCAGCTGCGCGACTCCGCGCTCGCCAACGTGAAGTCCACCTTCGCCTCGGCGACGTACAACACCCCGGACTGCGTGGAGAACGGCGACCCCGGCAAGCGCCGCTTCACCTGTACGGGCCGGATCACCGCGAACCTGAAGAACTGGCGCAGCGACGACCAGAACTTCAAGGACATGTCCGAGACGGTCGACTACTTCATCCTCGACCGGGCCGGCGCGGTCTCGAACAACCTGGCGGACATGAACTGCTCCTTCGGGCCCGTGCAGATCTGGGACAACAAGACGGCGGGCACCTCCTCCTACAGCTGTGAGGGCCCCCTCCGCAGCTGACCGCGCGCCCGGGGCCGGCTCCGCCGGGGGGCGGAGCCGGCCCTAGGCACCACCAAAAGAATGTGACATATTACTGACATGGACGTCGTGATCATCGGCGCCGGCGTCGTCGGAGCCGCGTGCGCGTACTACGCGAGCCGCTCCGGTCTCTCCGTGGCAGTGGTGGACCGTGGCCCCGTGGCCGGCGGCACCACCGGCGCGGGCGAGGGCAACCTGCTCGTCTCCGACAAGGAGGCGGGCCCGGAGCTCGACCTGGCCCTCCTCTCCGCCCGCCTCTGGCAGGAGCTCTCCGCCGAACTGCCCCGGGCCGTCGAGTACGAGCCCAAGGGCGGCCTGGTGGTGGCCCCCGACGAGACCACCCTCAAGGCCCTGCGCCACTTCGCCGAGGGCCAGCGCGCCGCGGGCGTCGTCGCCACGGAGGTCGCGAACCCGCGCGACCTGGAACCCCACCTGGCCCCGGGCCTGGCGGGCGGCTTCCACTACCCCCAGGACGCCCAGGTCCAGCCGGCCCTCGCGGCGGCCCACCTCCTGAAGGCCTCGGGCGCCACCCTCCACCTGGGCGAAGAGGTCACCGGACTCCTCCTGGACGGGAACGAGGTCAAGGGCGTCCGCACCTCCCGCCGCACCCTCCACGCCCGGGCGGTGGTCAACGCCGCCGGCACCTGGGCCGGCCGCATCGCCGAACTCGCCGGCACCACCCTCCCCGTCCTGCCCCGCAGGGGCTTCGTCCTCGTCACGGAACCCCTTCCCCCCCTCATCCGCCACAAGGTCTACGCGGCGGACTACATCGCGGACGTGGCCAGCGACTCGGCGGCCCTCCAGTCCTCCGCCGTAGTGGAGGGCACCCCCTCGGGCCCGGTCCTGATCGGCGCCACCCGCGAACGGGTCGGCTTCGACCGCACCCTCTCCACCGACGCCCTGCGCCGCCTGGCCGCCCAGGCCGCGGCCCTCTTCCCGGTCCTGGCGGACGTCCGCGCCCTGCGCGCCTACCACGGCTTCCGCCCCTACCTCCCGGACCACCTCCCGGCCATCGGCCCGGACCCCCGCACCCCCGGCCTCCTCCACGCCTGCGGCCACGAGGGCGCGGGCATCGGCCTGGCGCCCGCCACCGGCCAACTCATCACAGCGGCCCTCACGCACACCGAACCCCCACTCTCCCCCACCCCCTTCCGCCCGGACCGCTTCGCCCCCTGACGCCGCCAGGCCGGGGGCGGGGACGGGGTGGGGTGTCGTCCGGGGCTAAAACGAGATGACTTCGGCGCCCTGGGGAGTCAGGAATGTCTTTTT
>NZ_JBHVUQ010000109.1:0-26143 GCF_042884105.1 Streptomyces sp. NPDC058157 | reverse complement strand
GTCCCGGCCCGGCTCCGGCCGCCCCGCCTGGGCCCCCGGGACGTGCTGCACGTCGGCTCGGCCGGGCTCCGTTCCCGCCCGATGCGGGTGTTCCTGTCGGCCCTCGGCATCGCGATCGGCATCGCGACGATGATCGCGGTGGTCGGGGTTTCCTCCTCCAGCCAGGCCAAACTGCTGGCGGAACTGGAGAAACTGGGCACGAACATGCTGGTCGTGACCCCCGGGCAGTCGATGTTCGCGGGCCAGGACACCAAACTGCCCGAGGAGGCCCCCGGGATGCTGTCGAGGATCGAAGGCGTCGAGTCGGTCGGCACCACGGGCGACGTACCGGAGTCGGTCCGCCGCTCGGAGAAGATCCCCAAGGAGGAGACCGGCGGCATCGCCGTGAAGGCGGCCAAGGACGACCTGCCCGGTGTGCTGCGGGCCCGTATGCGCTCCGGGGTCTGGCTGAACGACGCGACCTCCCGCTACCCGTCGGTGGTGCTGGGGCACGTCACGGCGGAGCGGCTGGGCATCGGCGCCCCCGGCGGTCAGGTCTTCATCGGCGGCCGGTACTTCACGGTCACCGGCATCCTGGATCCGGTCCCGCTCGCGCCCGAGATCGAACGCTCGGCGCTGGTCGGCTGGCAGGCGGCCGTCGAACTGCTCGGCTTCGACGGCCACCCGACGGCCGTCTACGAACGCTCCGCGGACGACCGCGTCGCGCAGGTGCGGGCCCTGATCGCGCGGACGGCCAACCCGCAGAGCCCGACCACGGTGTCGGTGACCGACCCCTCCGCGGCCCTGCAGGCCAAGGCCGCCACCGAGGGCGCCTTCAGCACGCTGCTCCTCGGGCTGGGCGGGATCGCCCTGCTCGTGGGCGGGGTCGGCGTGGCCAACACGATGATCATCTCGGTGCTGGAGCGCCGCCACGAGATCGGCCTGCGCCGCTCCCTGGGCGCGACCAGGGGCCAGATCCGCGTCCAGTTCGTGACGGAGTCGCTGCTGCTGTCCGGGCTGGGCGGGCTCGCGGGCATCGCCCTGGGGGCCGCGGCCACCTGGGTGTACGCCCGGACCGGCGACCTCCCCTGGGTGGTGCCCCTGTGGGCGGTGACCGGCGGCTTCGCGGCCACCCTGGCCATCGGTACGCTGGCCGGCCTCTACCCGGCGGTCCGCGCCGCACGCCTCTCCCCGACCCTGGCCCTCCAGGCGGCGTAGCGGGCCGGGCCCGGCGCCCGCGGCCCCGCCGGTCTTCCGCCGGCGGGGCCGCCGCGGCGTCAGCCCGTCATCAGCAGCAGCCGGGTGTTCGCCACCAGCTTGCGGTTCACGCTGGTGCTCTGCACGAAGATGGTGAACTCGTCGTTCTGGTCGGGCTTGACCCGGACCTCCGCGTCCGGCAGCCCGAGCAGGGCGCGGGCCTCCGGTCCCGTGTACACCCGGTCCGTCTTCTTCTCCAGAACGGCGATCCGCTTGCGCGCCTGGACCTTTTCCGACTTGCTCAGCTGGTAATAGGCGCCACCGGTGCGGTACGTGTGCCCGGATTCGACGACCCATTCCCGGATCCCGGCGTCGCGGGCCACCGGAATGAGCTGATACTGCGTCTGGTCCACGGGGGTGAGTCCGGCGGCCTTGATGGTTTCCACGTTGACCGCGTCGGCGCCCGTGGAGAACACGGCGCGGGAACCCCGGATTCCCTTGGTACGGCCGATCATGAATTTCTCGGTGGCCTCCTGGATGACCTGTCCGGCCTCTTCCAGGCCGCGCGTGCTCGTGGCGTCCCAGATGGCGATGTTGTCCTTCGGGAACCCGCACCGCATGGCCTCCCGCTTGCCCATCTGGTCCGGCACGAGCACGGCCAGGGTCCAGTTGTCCTGCTGCGTCCCCATCATCGTCGCCAGGGCGTCCACCAGGGCCTTCGGGTCCTGGGAAGGGACGCCCGGGCAACGGTGGCTGGCGTTCTCCTGGCCGTCGGTGAGCACGAACGTCAGGAAGCTGTGGTCGCCGTACAGCTGGGCCGTCTGCGCCAGCTCCCGCTGGGACTGCAGCGTCGCCGCCAGCAGGGCGGTCATCCCGCCGACCCGGTACAGCTGCTTCAGGGACGGCATGCGCAGCACGTCCTTGTCGTAGATGACGCATTCCACCGCATTGGCGAACACGTACACCGTCACACGGGTTTCCTGGTCGAGTTCCTGCGAACGGCGGGCCAGATAGGCGATTTGCTGGTCGGCGACCTCGACGACCTTGTCGCTGAGGTGCGACATGGACGAACTGGCGTCCAGTACAAGGGCGACGTGATTGATGTAGTTCTGGTTTCCGGACATGTCCGCTCCCCCTTTTTCGAACCGATACCCAGATCCTCGCACCCACCACTGACAATCGCCCCGGACCGGCGACGGAACGAGCCGGTTGTCAGTGCCCCCGGCGAGGATCACGTGCATGACGAAGACAGACACGACAACGGCGACGACACCGGCGCCGACGCCCCTGCTCCTCACCGACATCGAGCGGGCCGTGCGCGCGAGTTGGAGCGCCGAGACGTGTACGCCCGAGTACCGGTCGCGCTGGACGCGGGACAACCCGGCCCGGGACCAGTGCGGGGTCACGGCGATGGTGCTCAGCGACCTGCTCGGAGGCGAGGTGGTGCGGGGCGAGGTGCATGTGGACGGGGTCCGCGTGGACTACCACTGGTGGAACCGCCTGGGGCCGGGGGTCGACGTCGACCTCACCCGCGAGCAGTTCGGGCCGCACGAGACCGTCACCGGGGGCGTCGTGATCCCCCGTCCGCCCGTCGCCGAGTGGGGCAGGCTCGTCGAGGAGTACGAGCTCCTGCGCGGGCGCGTCCTGGCCGCGCTCGACCGGCAGCGGGCGGCCGCCGCCGGGGGAACGCCCCGTCAGAGCGCCGCTGAGCAGGGGTGAAACGATACTTCTGTGGCATCCGGGTGAACGGCCGTTCCCGTCCGGGGCCGGGGGCTGTTGGACCGGCCGACGCGCATACGCACCGCGCGTCGATTCATCGGATCCTTAGGGGAGTCATGCGTATTCGTTCCGCCGTCACCGCTTCCGTCCTGGCCGCCGGCATCCTCCTGGGCGGGGCCGGCGCCGCCCTGGCCCACGATGGGGTCGACATCGACTACTTCTCCGGCGGTCACAAGGCCTTCTCGTCGAACTGCTCCTCGTTCGCCGCGGTCCCGCACAACCTCCCCTCCTTCGCCGGCCCGGTCTACAGCTCGAGCTGTGCCAAGGACGGCGAGAAGGAGTGGCTCAAGGGCAGCCACCTGGGCGCCTGACCCGGGGCGACTCCACACCGCGGGGGCGGGCCGGCAGTGATGCCGGTCCGCCCCCGCGGCGTTTCCGCCGCCCGGTCGCGCATTGTCACGATCAGGCAACAAGGGTCAGTTGAATGTGTTCAAAACCCTGGAGGGCGGGCCTACTCTGTCCCCTCCGCACCAGGGGAGGGACTCCATGTCCGAGAACGCCGACAACCGGGCCGAGCAGGCGAGACGGCCCGAACAGCAGAACCCGTGGGGACCCGCCCCGGCTCCGCCCGCCCCACCCGCCCCGCCCGCCCCCGGCCTGCCCGGGCACGACCCGGCCGCCTGGCTGATGTACCAGCGGCAGCTCCAGTTCCACCTCCGGCAGCGCAAGCTGATGGAGGACGCCGCCGCGAAGGCGGCGAACTCCATGTGGCGCCGGATCCGGCCCGCCGAGCCCGCCCCCGTCCACACCGTCACCCTGGTGGCCGCGCTCGCCGCCGGTCTCGCCGCCGCCGCGCTCCTCGGAGACGGAGTCGGGCCCGGCCTGCTCCTCGCCGCGCTGCCCGCGATGGCCGCCGCGTACGTCGCGGCCCGGGCGGCGGGCCGCAGAGTGCGCCCCTGGACCCTGCTGTGGGCCGCGGGCTGCGTCGCCCTGCTCGTGGTGCCGGCCCTGCGCGACTCCGCCTGGCCGTCCACCCTCGCGGTCCTGGCCGCCGTACTGCTCGGCGCCCTGGCCCTGCACGGCACCCGCAGCTGGCCCGGCGTCCTGCTGGCCCCCCTCGGCTTCCTCGACAGCGCCGTCGCCGGCCTCGGCTGGGCCTGGGCCGGCATCCGGGCGCGCGGCGGCGGGGTGGGCCGGGAACGCTGGCTGCCCGTGGCCAAGGCGGCCGCGGTGGCGGCGGTCCTGCTCCTGGTGTTCGGAGCGCTGTTCGCCTCCGCCGACGCCGCCTTCGCCGATCTCCTGGGCGGTCTCGTCCCCGACGTCTCCGTGGGGGAGGGCCCGCTGCGGCTCCTCCTCTTCCTCGCCGGAACCGTCCTCGCCCTCGCCACCGCCCGCACCGCGGCGGCCCCGCACCGCTGGGACCGGGTGAAGTCCCGCCCGGGCAAGGCGCGTTCCCGCCTGGAGTGGAGCCTGCCGCTGATCCTGCTGAACCTCCTCTTCGCCGGCTTCAACGCGGTCCAGCTGGCCGTGCTGTTCGGCGGCTACGACAAGGTCCTGGAGAGCACCGGGCTCTCCCACGCCGAGTACGCGCGCCAGGGGTTCTGGCAGCTGCTGTGGGCCACCGTCTTCGTCCTCGTGGTCATCGCCCTCGCCCTGCGCTGGGCGCCCCGCGGTGCGCCCGGCGACCGCCGCCTGGTCCGGGCGGTGCTGGGCACCCTGTGCCTGCTGACGCTGGTCGTGGTGGCCTCCGCCGTGCGCCGCATGGACCTGTACGTCGACGCCTACGGACTGACCAGGCTGCGGCTCTCCGTGGTCACGATGGAGCTGTGGCTGGGCCTGGTCATCGTGCTGCTGATGGCGGCCGGGGCGGTCGGCGGCCGCTGGCTGGCCCGTGCCGTGGCGGCCTGCGCGGCGGCCGGCGTCCTCGCCTTCGGGCTCCTCTCGCCCGACGCGCTCATCGCGGAGAACAACGTCACCCGGTACCAGCAGGACGGGAAGATCGACCTCGCCTACCTCCGCGGGCTGTCGGCGGACGCCGCCCCCGCCCTGGACCGGCTGCCCGAACCCCGGCGCTCCTGCGCCCTGATGGGCATCCGGGACGACCTCCGCGAGGCCGGCGACCTCCCCTGGTACGCCACGAGCCTCGGCCAGTACCGGGCCCGGGAGATCCTGCGCGAACGGCCGGTGACGGTGGACCGCGGCGAGTGCGTGCGCCTCGGCGCCTACGGCAGCCGCCACGAGTAGGCCCCGCGCGGCCCCCGTCATCCGTGCCCGGTGAACCGCCCGGTTTGCGCGCCGCGGAGCCGGCCGGGGGGCGGGCGGCGGCCGAAGGCGACCAGGACGAGGTCCTGGGCGGCCCCGTACACGGGGGTCCCCGCGCCGTAGGACCAGTCCAGGTCCTCGGCGCACAGCCGCACCCCGCGCAGGTCGACGCCGAAGAACCGCAGGCCGCCGGGCCGGACGTCCTCGAGGAGCACGCGCAGCCGGTCCTCGGGGACCCGCCTGTCGATCCCGAGGGCGGCGGTGACGTCCAGCCCGTGCACCACATCGTGCCCGAGCGCGGCACGGAAGCCGCCGACCGGAGGCGTCCACGGATGGCCGGCGTTGTCCCGCACGAACGCGCAGAGCTCACCGGCCGAATGGGCCGCCGCGTCCCTGCGGGCGACGCGGTCGGTCATCCGGTGCAGGCTCCCCCGCGCCCTGACCAGCTCGCCCAGCGTGGCGGGCAGCGACAGCCGGAAGCCCATGGACATGTGCGCGACCACCTCACGGACCCGCCACCCCGCGCACAGGCTGGGCGCGTCCCACGCCTCGGGCGGCAGCCCCTCGAAGAGATCGGCCAACTCCCTGCGCTCCGCCGCGATGGCCTCCCTGAGCCCGGGCGTTCCCTGTATCAACTCGCCCTGCCGGCCGGTGTGTTCGGCATCCTTCGTCATGTGATCAAGTGTGCGGGCCGGCCCGCCGGGACTCCAATAGAGGATCCTGCTCCCGGCCAGTACCAGCGGTTATGGGGCCCGGCCCCCGGCCCCCGGCCCCCGGCCCCCGGCCCCCGGCGGCCGGCCGCCGGGGAGGAGAATGCCCCCATGGGAACGACGGAGCCGGACGACGCGGCCGCATACCTGATGGCCACCTCACCCGAGAGCCTGGACCTGCTGTGCGCCACCGCGCGGAAGATGGCCGAACTGTGCGGCATCGGCAGGGCCGAGGCCGTGGCGCGGATCAACCACCAGTGGGAGGGGCTCGATCTGTCGGGTGAGTACGAGCTGATCCTCCACGAGGACGAGTACTACTGGGCGCTTCGGATCTATTACAGCGACGTCCTCGACTGGAGGCCGGAGGCCGACCGTTCGTCCTGGACGCCGCGTCCCGCCCCGCCCGCGGGATCGAAGTGCTGGACGGTGTGACGGCGCGGCGGCCCCGCCGCCCCCTTCTCCCGCCGGAACGTTCCCCCGGGTGAAACGCGCACCCGGACGGGTGAGCCCGCGCCCCCCGCCCTGTCGCACGGGGGCCCGGGGCGGCTAGACACCAAGGCTGTGATCAAGGAACCGTCCCGCGCGGCGACGGCCGCGGCAGCGGCCGCGACGGCCTGCGCGCTGCTGACCGGCTGCGCGGCCGGGGCCCCCGGGCGCGCCGCCGACCCGGACGAGGTGATCAAGGCCGCCACCCGGCGCCTCACCGACGCCTGCCTGATCCGCCAGGGACTCGTCCCGCCCCGCGGCGACGGCCACCGGCAGCCCGGAACCGACGACGCGCGGGTCAGCGCCGCCCTCTTCGGCACGGGCCCGGCCGAGCTGTCCCTCGCCCTGCCCACCGGCTACGTCGTCCGCGCCCACACCGACGGCTGCCTCGCCGCCGCCCAGCAGCGGCTCTATGGGGACCAGCCCGGCTGGTTCCGCGCCTCCGTCGTCGTCAACAACCTGCGCCCCGAGGCCGACCACACCCACCAGGACCTCGCCGAGGTCCGGGCCCGCCACCACCGCGAGATCGCGGACTGGCAGCGGCTGCGCGCCCACGCCCTCACCGAAGCCACCACCGTCCTCGACGCCCCACCTCCGAAGGGAAACCCGCCCGCATGAAGCGCTTCACCTCCCTCCTCGCCGCCGCCGTCCTCACGACCGGAGCGGTCCTGGCCACCTCGGCCGCCGCCGAGGCGGCCGACTGCCGCAGCGGCTACTTCTGCGTCTGGACGGACGCGAACTTCGACGGCATGAAGATCGAGCACAGCGGCGACGACCACTGGTGGGAGGGCGACATGGCCGACCACGACTCCTCCTGGGCCAACCACGGGGTCTCCGGCCCGGGCGTGCCCGACCACGTCAAGGTGTACGACGGCCGCGAGCTGCTGGGCGCGGTGACGCTCTGCCTCGCCCCCGGCCAGGAGGTCGGCTACAACGCGGGCGCGAACGACCGGGGCGGCTCCCACACCTGGACCAAGTCCTGCTGAGGTTCCCCCCGTCGGGCCCGTGAGCGCACCCCGCCGCCGGGGTGCGCTCGGCGCCGTCAGCGGAAGACCACCGCCGCCGCGGCCCACTGGGCCGTGGTGGTACCGGTGGCCGCACAGGTCTGGGCCGCCGGGACCACCCGGTAGGCGGTGGTGAGCCGGTAGGACGAGAGCTGGAGCATCGGCAGCGCCGTCCACTCGGCGGTGAAGGTCGGCGCCGACCCGGTGTTGGTGCCGACCGCGCCGACCATCAGGTCCCCGGCCTCGCAGTCCAGCCGGGTCGAGCCGGTGCTGAAGGCCGTCCCACCGGTCTCCCCGTGGGCCCCGGCGGTGCCCACCGCCGCGCGGATGCCGCGGAACTCGTCCACGGCGATGTGGTACTTGCTCGCGTGCGGGTACGTGGCGTGCAGGGAGTCGGCCGTGCCGAGCGGGTGCGCGTCGAAGGCGGCCAGGACCAGGGTGCGGTGGCGGGCGGTGTCGGTCTCGTCGCCGACGATGCGGAACGTGTCCCCCTGCGTGTCGGTGACGGTGACCGGGCCGGGGCAGGAGCTGGTCAGCATGACGGTGACCACCAGCGCGTCCCCCTCCGTGACCGGGGACAGCACTGGCAGGACCACGTCGGAACCCGAGAGGATCTCCTGCCCGGAGGTGACCCGGCCCACCCAGGAGGGCGGCTCGCCCGCCGTACGGGCCGCGCCCGCCGCCGGTGCCCGCAGGGAGGGCCGGGGGTTCGCGGTGGGCGGCGGGCAGGGCTGCTCCTCCACCGGGTACCCGGCCTTGGCCCCGGTCGGGGCGCCCCCGCCCAGCGCCAGCACCGCCCCCGCCCCGATGCCGGCACCCAGCACGAGGGTCGCCACGTGGGCCGCGAGCCGCTGTCGCCCCGGCCACCACGACCGCCGCCCCGTCTCCCGGGCGGCGTGCCCGCCAGGAAGCCCGACACCCTGAGCACCCGCCCCACCGACCCCGGCCGCACCGCCCGGCTCGGCCGCACCACCCGGCCCGGCCGCACCGCCGGGCCAACCCGGCCCGGCCACAACGCCCGTCCCCACCGCACCACCCGGCCGACCAGGCCCACCCGGCCCGCCCGAACCGGCCGCCGGGCCCGGCCCGCCCGAACCGTCCGGCTCGCCCGAAGCGGCCGACCAGCCCGTCCAGTCCGCGCTGCCCGGCCCGCCTGAGGCGGCAGATCCACCCGAGCCGGGCTCAGCGCCCGTCCAGTCCGCGCGGCCCGGCTCACCCGAACCGCCCGACCCGCCCGGACGGGCCGCAGTACCCGGCCCAACCAAACCGCCCGGCCCGTCCGGCCCAGCCAAACCGCCTGCCCCGCCCGAACCGTCCGGCCCGCCCGGCCCAGCCAAACCGCCCGCCCCGCCCGAACCGTCCGGCCCGCCCGGGGTCTGGGGGTCGGTCTGTGGGCGGGGGCCCTCCCGGGCCAGGCGGAGGCGGGTCCAGTGGGCCTTCCAATGCGGCAGTGCCGCCTCCGTCACGCCCAGCGCCCGCAGCAGCCCCGCCACCCGCTCCCACGGCGGCAGCCCCGGCCGGTCCGTCCGCAGCGCGTGCGCGATCGTGGAGCGGGGCAGGCCCGTCCGCCGCTGCAACTCCCGCAGCGACAGCCCCTCCACCGCCTTGAGCGCGCGTAACGCGCCGATGAACTCCGCGACCGACTCCGGCCGCCCCGGAACCTGATCTTCCCGCGTCGTCATGCGTTCCCCCCGTTCCGCCCCCTGGACCGGACCGTCCCGAGGTGTCCCACGGGGCCCGGCTGGCCGGATCCTACGAGGCCCCGGCCCGGCCCCGGAACGGCTCGACCGGCCAACTCCGCCGGGCCCGGCGGACCGTCCCGTCCAGAGCTGTCCAGGCTTGTCCCAGCACGTCGCAGCCCCTTGTCGGACACCCGCGCCGCTGCCGAAGGTTGGCCCGTCGCCGGACCCGGAGGACGGGCCCGGCAGTCGAGTCCCGACAGGAGACAGTCATGAAGTTCGCTCTCGGTCGCCGCGGCGCCATGGCCGCGACGGTCGCGGCCCTCACCGCCGGCGCGCTGGCCACGGGGATCACCACCGCATCCGCCAGCAGCGGATGGACCCGTGCGAGCACCTCGCACGGAGTGGGCGTCTACTCGGACCACAGGTCGTCGTCCGCCAAGGTCACCGGGGACCTCGCCCCCGGGGACTACGTCGACATCGTGTGCTGGAAGCGCGGCGAGAACATCAGCAACCAGGGCAACGTCTGGTACTACGTCGACGCCGAGTGGCACGCCTCCGGCAACTGGTACGAGTACACGCACGGCTGGGTGTACGCGCCCTACCTGGACAACTCCAACTCCTGGCGCAGCGGCCTCGCCGAGTGCAACTTCGGCTGATCGGGCACCGGCGGCGGGACCGGCGCGACCGGCCCCGCCGCCCGGACACCGACGGCCTACTCCGCGTCCTGCTCGCGCAGCGAGGCGCGGACACCCGTGACGACCACGGAGATCAGGCAGAGGGCGATCACGGTCTCGGCCCACAGGAAGGCGAACCAGTCCAGCACGCAGCCGATCGGCGGTGAGCCCGGGGCGGTGTTGCGGAAGGCCGAGAGGGCGAAGAGGGTGGCGGCCATCCAGGCGAGGGCGGGCCAGACCAGGCCCTCGCGCCGCGTCATCAGGTACCAGGTGCCGATGATCACGGACGCCGCCAGCGCCCACATCACCACCATCATGAACACCGCGAAGACCAGCAGGCTGCCCGACCGGGCCACGGCCAGTCCGAGGACGGCCTCCGGCCGGGCCGACAGGGGTTCGGCGGTGACCGAGAACAGCGGGTCGTTGTTGGAGAACAGCATCCGCACCGGCACCTGCCTGCCGTTCATGACGGCCCAGAACTCGATGTCGGTCTCATAGCTGTCGAACGGGTAGTCGCTGACCGAGCCCCCCGAGAGGGCGACCTGGACGTCCCGGGGCGTGAGCCGCTCGTGCGCCTTGAAAGACAGGTCGCCCAGGGTCGCCGCGGAGGTCTGGAGGCCCAGGTCGGCCACCGGGGCGGTGCCGTCCTCCTCACCGAGGGCCCCGCGTGGGACGACCCGGACCCGCAGGACCAGCTCCCTGCCCGCGGCGTCGACGCGCTGGACGGTGGCTTCCACGTCCACCCGGTCGGCGGCGCCGGACCCGGCGGTGCGGACCGTCGCGCCCGCCTGCCGCTCCGAGAACTGCAGCCACGACCCGACGGCCACCGCCGCGACGAGCAGGACCGCGATCGGGATCAGGACGGGCAGCATCGACGTCCCGGCGCGGCGCGGGGGCGGGGGGTCCCAGGTGGACGTCATCGTGACTCCGGCGGCAGGAGGAGCGGAACAGATCCCTCCGGCCAGCGAAACCTTTCAGCGCCACCGCCGCCACCCGGGTGGCCCGGCCGGCCGTCCCTTCGCCCCTCCCATCGCGCCACCCGGGCCGGGCCGCCGCCCCGCGGGAGCGGAAGCCCCGCCCCGCCAGGGGAAACGATGCATGGACCACACATCTGATCGGATACCCCTGCGACTCCCGGGACCCCGGGGCACCCGAGGTATCCGTACAAGAGCCGCGATCCGGCTGATTCCGCCCTTCAGGCCCCGCCGTGACTCCGCAACGATGGGTCCCGCGACTCCCAGGCCACCGCCGTGAGCGGTCGGCTGCCCGGCAGTCGAGACAAGAGGGGAAACACGCATGTCACCGCGTAGGATCCTGGCGATGACGGCCGCGACCGCGGCACTGATCGCGGGCCCGGTACTGAGCGCCCAGGCCTCCACCTCACCCCAGACCGACTTCTCCCGGCAGGCCCGCGCCGCCGGGCTGACCACCGCCCAGGCGGCCGAGCTCCAGCGGCGGGCCGACGCCGTCCTCGCGTCGGATCCGCAGGCCCGCCAGATCTCCGCGAACAAGCTCGCCATCGCCGGCGGCGACCTCGTCCTGAGGGCCCCCGGCCAGACCGAGACCCGCGACCTCGCCGCCCCCGGCCAGGCGCTGGACTGCGCCGACGGCCACCTGTGCATCAGGGACGGCCAGGGCGGCACCTACGACTACTACTACTGCGGCTACTACGACTTCGGCGGGATCGGCGACGGCACCTTCAACAACAACCAGAGCTCGGGCACCCGGGCCCGCTTCTACAACCAGAACGGCACCGAACGCTGGTCGAACGTGGCCAAGGACAGCGGCACCGCCTCCTGGACCCCGGTCTACCACATCCGCCCCTGCTGACCCCGCCCCGAGCCGCCGTCCGGCACCCGCCCCCACCGGCGCGGGCCCGGGCGGCATCCGGCGTGCGCGTGAGAGCGCCCTCAGCGCGGGATCACCCAGTCCGGCATCCAGGTACCGGCGGTGTCCCGGCCGCCCGCCGCGCCGGCGAGGTGGGCGCGCAGGGCCGCCAGCCCCGGGTGGGGGTTGCCGCGGCGCCACAGCAGTGCGTGCGGGTAGACCGGCGTCGGACCGGTCACCGGGATGCGGCGCAGACCGTGGCCGGCCGGCCACACGAGCCGGGTCCCCTCGCTCATGAACGTGGCCAGCGCCGGGGTGTCGGCGATGGTGTCGAGGAGCGCGTCGGAGCCGAAATTGGGCCCGGTCGCCTCGATGGTGAGACCGAACGCGGCCACCAGGTCGTCGTAGTAGGCGGTCCACTCGGTGCCGGGGACGACGCCGGGCATCCAGATCCGGTGCCCGGCCAGCTCGGCGACGGTCACCGACCGGGCTCCCGCCAGCGCGTGGGCGGGTCCGGTGAGCAGTTGGAGCGGCTCGTCCAGCACCCGTACGGCCTCGACGTCCTCCGGAAGGGGGTGGCCGGGCGCGGCCACGGCGCGGAAGGACGCGTCGATCGCGCCCGAACGGACGGCGGCCACGGCGGCGTCGATCTCGAACAGCATCACCACGTCGAGCTCGATCTCGGGATGGGCGCGGTGGAACTCGCGCATCAGCCCCGTCGCCGCGCCCCGCGAGTTGATCACGTCGACCCGCAGCGGACGGTGGCCCGTGCTGACGGACGCGACCGCCCGCTCGGCGGTGCGCAGCAGCTCCCGGGCGTGCGGGAGGAACGCCTGCCCGTCGATGGTGAGTTCGGCGCCGCGCGGCGTGCGGGTGAACAGCCGCACGCCGAGGGCGCGCTCCAGCGCGGCGATGCGCTTGGAGACGGCCTGCTGGGTGACCGCCAGCTCGGCGGCGGCCTCCTGGAAGCGGCCCGTGTCGGCGGCGGCGACGAAGGTCCGGACGGCGTCGAGGTCCATGCCCTCACCCTAGAGCCACAACCGGTGGTTGTGGGGGTCCGGCCTCCCGGTTGTTTGATCCTGCACCACTCGGCCCGCTTTGATGCCCGTGAACGCCGATCGGTTGTACGGGCAGGGGCGAGGGCAGGAGCGTCGGGCATGGGGAGCGGACGGCTGCGGGGACTCCCGCGTGGCCACCGGCCGGGGAGGCCGTTCGGGTGGTTCTGGGGGGCGTACGGGACCAGTGCCCTCGGCACCTGGCTCGCCTTCGGGGCCTTCCCCCTGATCGCCGTCCAGGTGCTGCACGCAGGCCCGGCCGAGGTGGCCGCGCTGTCCTCCGCCGGGGCCGCGGCGGGCGCGGCCGCGGCGGTGCCGCTCGGCCCGTGGGTGGAGTTCCGCCGCAAGCGGCCGGTGCTGATCGCGACGGACCTGGTGCGGTGCGCGGCGCTGCTGAGCGTCCCGGCCGCGTTCGCGCTCGGCGCGCTCACCTTCCTCCAACTGCTGCTGGTCTCCGTCGTCGTCGCGGCGGCCGACCTCACCTTCCGTGCCGCTTCCGGCGCCTACCTGAAGGCCCTGCTGCCGGCGGAGGACCTGCTCGCCGCCAACGCCCGGCTGGAGTCCACGTCCTGGACGGCCACGATCGTCGGTCCGCCGCTGGGCGGCGCCCTGACCGGGCTGCTCGGCCCCGTGGTGACGGTGGCGGCCGACGCGGCGAGCTACCTGCTGTCGGCCCTGGGCATCCGCGCGGCGGGCCGGCACGAACCTCCGCCGCCGCGTCGTCCGGAGACCGGGCGCCCGCGGGCCGGCGACCTCCTCGAAGGCTGGCGGTTCGTCCTCGCCGACGCGGGCCTGCGGCCGCTGTTCCTCAACACCGCCCTGTTCAACGGCCTGGTGATGGCCACCTCGCCGCTGCTGGCCGTCCTGATGCTGGGCCCGCTCGGATTCGAGCCCTGGCAGTACGGTCTCGCGTTCGCCGCGCCCTCGGTCGGCGGGCTCGTCGGCTCGCGGCTGGCCCGCCCGCTCGTCACCCGGTACGGGCAGCACCGGGTCCTGACGGTGTCCGGGTCCCTGCGCGCCCTCTGGTCCGTGGGCCTGGCCTTCGTCGGGCCTGGTACCGGGGGGCTGCTGCTGGTGACGGGTGTCGAGCTCGGGCTGATCCTGTGCTGCGGGGTCTTCAACCCCGTCTGCGCCACCTACCGCCTCGAACGCACCCCGTCCGACCGCGTCGCCCGCACGCTCTCCGCCTGGTCGGTGACGACGAAGGCCGCCACCGCCCTCCTGACGGCCGCCTGGGGGGTCCTGGGCACCCTCCTCGGCCCCCGCCCGGCCCTCGCCCTGGCCGGCGCCCTCCTCCTGGCCACCCCGCTGCTGCTCCCGCGCCCGCCCGCAGCGGCCCCGGACCCGGGGACGGCCGGAGCGGGCGCCGCGTCACGCGGGTGAAGCCGGAACCGGGGGCTGCGCGGGGAGCTGTTCGGCGGCGTGGGCGATGTTGCGGGCCATACCGCCGAAGACCACCGCGTGGAAGGGGCTGACCGACCACCAGTACAGGTGCCCGAGCAGGCCGCGCGGGTGGAAGAGGGCGCGCTGGCGGTAACGCGAGCGGCCCGCGTGCCGCGGGTCGGGCTCGGCGTACATCTCCAGCCAGGCCAGCCCGGGTACCCGCATCTCCGCGCGCAGCCGCAGCAGCCGGCCCGGTTCGATCTCCTCGACCCGCCAGAAGTCCAGGGCGTCCCCCACCCGCAGCCGACCGGCGTCACGGCGGCCCCGGCGGATGCCGGCCCCGCCCGCCAGCCGGTCCAGCCAGCCGCGTACCGCCCAGGCCAGCGGGAAGGAGTACCACCCGTTCTCCCCTCCGATGCCCTCCACCACCCGCCACAGGGCCCCCGGCGGGGCCTGGACGGCGGCGGTGCGGTGGTCGGTGTAGAGGCTGCCGCCCGCCCAGCCCGGGTCGGTGGGCAGGGGGTCGCTGGGAGCGCCCGGCAGGGAGGCGTTGGACCAGCGGGTGTCCACCCGCGCCTCGCGGACCCGCTGCAGGGCCAGGGCCAGGGCCCGGTCGAAGGGCAGCGGTCCGCCCGGCGGGTCCGGCACCCACCGGGTGATGTCGTGCTCCGCGCACACCACCTCGTGGCGCAGCGACTCGGCGAGCGGCCGCGCCAGCGCCCGGGGCACGGGGGTGACCAGGCCGATCCAGAGGCTGGACAGACCCGGGCTGAGCATGGGCACGCGCAGGATGCGCCGGTGGGGGAGCGCGGCGACCTCGGCGTAGCGGTGCATCATCTGCTCGTACGTCAGGACGTCCGGTCCGCCGATGTCGAAGGTCCGGCTGACCCCGGGCGGCATCGCGGCGCTCCCGACCAGGTAGCGCAGCACGTCGCGCACGGCGATGGGCTGCACCCGGGTGCCCACCCAGCTCGGCGTGATCATGACCGGCAGCCGTTCCGTCAGGTAGCGCAGCATCTCGAACGAGGCCGAGCCCGAGCCGATCACCACGGCCGCCCGCAGCACCGTGCAGGGGACGCCGGACGCCAGCAGCACGGCGCCCACCTCGGCCCGGGAGCGCAGGTGCGGGGAGAGCTCCTCGGGGGACTGCCCGGCCGGGGTGAGGCCGCCGAGGTAGACGATGCGCCGCACTCCGGCCAGCCGGGCCCGTTCGCCGAACAGCCGGGCGGCGGCCCGGTCGTGCTCCTCGAAGCCGGGGCCGCCGCCCAGGGCGTGCACCAGGTAGTAGGCGACGGCCACCCCGCGCAGGGCGCCGTCCAGGGAGTCCCGGTCGGTGACGTCGCCGCGCACCACCTCGGCGCGGCCGGCCCAGGGGTGGTCGCGCAGCCGTTCCGGGGAGCGGGCCAGCGCCCGGACCCGGTGGCCGGCGTCGAGGAGCTCGGGCACCAGCCGGCCCCCGATGTAGCCGGTGGCGCCGGTGACCAGGCACAGGTCGCCGGCCGGCTCCGTACCCGTCGGTTCCGTACCCGTCATGGATGCGCTCCCGTCCCTCCGGCGGCGATACGGCCACCGCCCCCCTTCCGAGCCTGGACCCGGGCCGCCCCGGCCGCAACGCCGCCGGGCCGGGGGCGGGGTGACCCGGAGCGGAGGGGGCGGGTTACGGTGTCCCTTTTCCAAGGGGGAGAGACAGCGATGTCACAGCACGCGGGGTGGGGACAGCACCACCCGGGACAGCCCGTACCGCCGTGGGGGTGGGTGCCGCGGCCGCCGCAGCCGGGCGTGATCCCGCTCGCGCCGCTCGGGACGGGCGATGTGATCGGCGGGGCCTTCAAGGCCTTCCGCAGCTACTGGAAGCCCCTGGTCGGCGTCATCCTGGCCGTCCAGGGCATCGGGACCCTGCTGGTCGCCGCGGCGATCGGCATCACCGCCGCCGGGATCGGCCCCAGGCTCCGCGCGGTGTTCGACGTCCCGGACGGGGAGTCCGCGGCGCCGGACGACGTGGCGTCCCTGCTGCTGTACATGGCGCCCGTCGCGGTGCTGCTGCTGCTCACCACGGCCCTGGTCGGCGGAGTGATCACGACACTGGGTCCCGCGGTGATCCAGGAGGCGGTGCTCGGCCGTCCCACGACCTTCGGGGCGATGTGGCGGCGCTGCTGGTCCCGGCTGCCGTCCGTGCTCGGGGTGCTGGTGTGCGTCGGGCTTCTCGCGGGCGGGCCGGTGCTGGTCTGCTACGCCGCCTTCCTCCCGTGGGCGGTCACGTCCGGGCACGAGGGGATCACGGCGCTGCCCCTGTTCCTGATGGCCGTGACCCTGGTCGGGACGCCGCTGGCGCTGTGGCTCGCCTTCCGGTTCAGCCTGGCGCCCGCCGTCGCCGTGTGCGAGGGGCTCGGCCCGATCGCGGCGATGCGGCGCTCCGCGCACCTGGTCAAGGGCGGCTGGTGGCGCACGTTCGGCATCTCGTTGCTCGGATACATGATCGGGACGGCGATCGGCTACGCGATCCAGCTGCCGTTCACCTTCCTCGGGATGTTCGCCCTGTTCCCCGCCATGCTGGCGTCGGGCGAGGCGGGGACCCCGGACTCGTTCGTCTTCGGCATCGTCGTGTACGTGGTCTGCATCATGCTCGGTGCGGCCGTCGCCGCTGTGGTCCAGCTCGGATACCCGCAGCTGGTCCTGTCCCTGCTCTACGTCGACCAGCGCATCCGCAAGGAGAACCTCGCCGAGGCCCTCCTCGCGTCCGCCGCCGCGACCGCCCCGGCCGGTCCGTACGCCGAGGGCCCGCGCTGAGCGCGTGAGCGCACGGGCCGGCGCCGTCAGCCGGCCGCCGCGCCGGCGTTGCGGATCAGCTGCCGGAGCACCTTCACCGCGGTGACGTAGTCCGCGTCGTCGATCCCCTCGTGGAGGGCGGCGCGGATCGCCGGGCCGTTCAGGGCGAGGCGGACCCGGGCCTCCTCGCCCGCCCCGGTCAGCCACAGCCGCTCCTCGGCGTCCCGCCGCAGCCAGCCGCGTTCCACCAGTACCGCGGCCTCCGCGGCCAGGTCGTCCTCGGGCCGGATGTAGGAGGCCATGGCCTCCCGGAGCTCGGGCACGGTCATCCCCTCGCCGTCGGGGGAGATGTCGTTCGCCGACAGGTTGCGCAGCAGCCAGAACTGCGGCTGGGTGTAGCCCTTCTCGGCCTGCCGGGCCCGGGTGAACGCGATGAGCGCCTCGTAGGCGACACCCGTCCAGTAGGCGGCGGGCTGGCCGGCGAGCTCGGCGTCGGACATCTGGCCGGTCGTCATGGAACGTCCCTTCCCTGCGCGGTGCGATGGTGCGCGCGTACGGGAACGCTATGACCTCAAGTGGGGTTGAGGGCAAGGGTCCGGCCTTCCCTCGACCGGGCCGCGAGCGGGACCGCCCCGGGGTTCACAGCCAGCGCCGGGCGGCCTCCACGCTGTCGCCGCCGCTGGTGTTGAACGCGATGGCGGCCTGCGGGGCGTGACGGCGGATCAGGTTCAGCGTCTGTTCGAACAGCGGGAGCAGCTGCTCGGTCTTGCGGATCCCGCCGCCGACCACCACGACGTCGTACCGCCGGTGCCCGGCCTAGCACATTCGACCCGATCGGGTGTGAACCTCCGCGATGCCCGTCCGTGTCACGGCCCCCGGTGGATACCGTGACGGGACGGCCATGCCGCCCGGCGGCCGGGAAGGAGCGGGCCTGATGGGCACCGTGGTGGTGGGGTTCCGGCTCGGCTGGGACGCGAAGGGCCGGCAGGCGACGGTGCTGCTCACCCGGGCGGGCGTCCTGCACCACAGCATGGGCCTCCTCGGCCTGGCGGTGCGGCCCGCCCGGCCGCACGCCCCGGCGGGCCGGGATCCGCACCCGGTCCCGCGCCAGGCGGCCACCCTGCGCAGGCTCTACGCCGACCTGCGCCACCAGGGCTACACCCGGGAGCTGATCCCCCCGGCCTGCGTCCGGCTCGACACCGGCGAACACCCCCTCCACCCGCGCCCGTGGGGCGAGCACGCGCCGCCGGCCCACCCGGAACTGATCGCCGAGTTCACCGGCGCGGCCCCCTCGGGGCCGGGGTCGCTCGAAGGCGCGCTGAGCGAGTTCTACGAGGCGATCGGCCTGACCCCGCGCCCGAAGAACCCCGCCCCCGGTCCGGACGCCGTCGCCGTACCCGCCCCGTCCGGCGTCCCTCCGGCGGTCCGTGAGGGCCTGCGCACCCTGGCCGCGGGCCGCCCGCTGGCGTCCCGTCCCGGACGCGGCGCCGGCTGGACCGTCACGGGCGCGGGCGTCCGCCTGCGCGTGGGCCGGACCGGTGAGGACCTCACCCCCGGCGAAGTGGCCGAACTCCAGGCCGCCCTGACGGCCTGGCTGCGCCACCAGCGCCGCCCCGGGGCGGGCTCCGCGGCCAGGTGAATGCGGGCCCGCCGCGCGGGTAGGCGCGGACCGCGAGGAGCCCGGACGAGGGCTCGTGACGAGGCTCGGAAACGAGGGCGGTGAGGATGCCGGAACTGCGGGCTGTCGGCTGGGCGCATTCGTTCCCGGTGGCGAACGGGGCCCGGGCGGCCCGGGTGTGGACGGCCGGGCACCTGGAGTCCCTCGACTGGGCCCGGGACGATCCCGACACGGTGTACTCCGTCCTGCTCGCCGTGTCCGAGCTGGTGACCAACGCCCACGTGCACGCCGCGAGCACCGCCCACCTGGTCCTCACCTGGGACGGCCGCTGCCTGCACGTCAGCGTGGCGGACGCCGACCCGCGGCTGCCGCGGCCCCGGGAGGCCGGCGAACGGGCCACCTCCGGGCGGGGCCTGGGCATCGTCGCCGCCCTCGCGGACACCTGGGACGTGCGCCCGGGCGAGAACCGCAAGACGGTCACCGCCTGCTTCCGGCCGCCCGGCGGCGGACGGACACGGCAGGGCGGCCCGTCGTGAGACGGGCCGCCCGGTGCGCCGGGGGAGGGGCGCGGGTTCAGTCGTCGCGCAGCAGCTCCTCGCGCAGGGCTCCCAGGGTGCGCGTGAGCAGGCGGGAGACGTGCATCTGGGACATGCCGATCTCCTCGCCGATCTGCCGCTGCGTCATCTCCTGCCCGAAGCGCAGCTGCAGGATGCGCGTGGTGCGTTCGTCCAGCCCGGACAGGAGCGGTGCGAGGGAATGCAGGTCCTCGACCGTGTCCAGCGCCTGGTCCGTGTCGCCGAGCGTCTCGGCGAGGGTGTGCGTGGACCGGCCGGCCGAGGGGGCCGGCTCGTCGCCGGAGCCCGACGGGGCGTCGAGGGACTGGGCGGAGTAGCCGTTCGCCGCGACCAGGCCCTGGCGGACCTCCTCCTCGTCCAGGTCCAGGTGCTCGGCGAGTTCGCCGGGCGTCGGCGCGCGGCCCGTGGCGGAGGTCAGGTCCTCGGTGGACCGGGCCAGCTGCGTGCGCAGCTCCTGGAGCCGGCGCGGGACCCGCACGGCCCATGTCGTGTCGCGGAAGTGACGCTTGATCTCACCGGTGATGTACGGCAGGGCGAGGGTGGAGAACTGCGTGTTGCGGTCGAGCTCGTAGCGGTCGATGGCCTTGATCAGGCCGATGGTGCCGACCTGCACGATGTCCTCGTTCTCCGGACCGCCCGGGCGGTCGCGGAACGGACGGGCCGCGAAGTTCACCAGCGAGATGTTCATCTCGATCAGCGTGTTGCGCACGTACTGGTACTCGGGGGTGCCCTCTTCGAGGCTCCGCAGCCGTTCGAAGAAGACCCGCGTCAGCTGGCGGGCCTCGCCCGGATCCACCTCCCGGGGGCAGGGGACGTCCGGCAGGCCGTCGGGCACGGGGGTGTGCGCGGCGGCGCAGGCGGCGGCCGAGGGAGCTGCGGCGCTCTCGCCGGCGGCAGCCGGTGTCGTCGGTGTCGTTGCCTCGGCAGTAGCCGTAAAGGTCATCGTCTCCGCTCCTTGGGCACGGGGGCTTGCGGTGCGTTCTCGATCGTTCCGATCAAACGGAAGTCGCGTTCCGCTCACCATGAACCCTGCCCGGCGAGGCGGACACACGTCAAGCGATACCGGAAATTCATTTCTGGATTTGCCTTTCTGCCGTCGTCCCCCCAACAATGTCCGCGTGGAGAACGAGCACGTGGGACCCCGCCGAAACCGCTGGACGTTCCTGACCAACCACGCCCGGGTTCTGATCGCCATCGCGCGGGACCCCGGCGTCCGCCTGCGCGACATCGCCGCCGCCTGCGGCCTCACCGAGCGCACGGTGCAGGCGATCGTGACCGACCTCCAGGCGGACGGATACCTCACCCGCACCCGCGACGGCCGGCGCAACCGTTACGTCATCGCCCCCGGGGCGCGCTTCCGCCACCCCGCCGAGGCCGACCACGAGATCGCCGGTCTGCTCGCCTACCTGGCCGCCCCACTGGCCGCCCAGGCGCTCCCGGCCCCCGTGCCGGCGGCGGCCGACACCCCCGCCGGTGCGGAACCCCGCGCGACGGCGTGACCCCCGGGCGGGCGGTCGGCCCCGGCCGCCCGCCGTCGGGCGCCCGCCGTCAGGTCAGGAGCCTTCGCCGAGCACGCCGCGGACCAGCCGCTGCTGGTCCTCGGAGAGATACGGGTCCTGGAGGTCGACGGTCCGGCCGTCGACGGTGATCCGGTAGTGGTAGCCGTCCGGGGTGGACGCGACCGCCCGGTGCGCCAGTTCCTCCCACTGCGGGGCGTCCCGGCGGCCCGCGGTGTCGATCTCGCGCTCCTGCTCGCCCCCGGCGAAGCCCCCGGAGCGGGTCACGGTGATCAGCATGGTCCCTTCCTTCCTGGTCCGGCAGCGCGCCGCCCCGGGACCCGACCGGTCCCGCGCGGCGCGGGCGGTGCGTCGCCCGCCACACCCCGCGGCTGCCCCCGGAAGCGCCCGTCTCCCGGCGAACCGGCCCGGAACACCCCGGATCGGCCGGAAACCGCCGTTCGGTGGCCGACGGGCGCGTGCGGGCCGCCGGTTTGCCGGGGGAGCGGCAGGGCACGCGCGGACCCATCGCGCACCTTCCGCCCCCGACACCTCCGAGGAGCCATGAACGGAGTTCTGAGACTGCTGACCGTCCTGGGCGGCTCCGTCCTGCTCACCTTCGCGGCCGGCCGGCTCGCCGACCTGCTGCTCAGGCGCGCGGACGCCCGCCACCCCGAGACCCCTCTGTGGAGCCTGCTGCGCCGCTGCGTACTGCCCCTGCGGCTGCTGATGCTGGCCGCCCTGCTGCGCGGCTCGTACCGGCAGATCGAGTGGCAGCCCCTGCGGACGCACGAGGCGGCCGTGGGCAGGACCCTCTCGCTGCTGACGATCGGCGCCGGCGCCTGGTGCGTCGTGCTCGTCACCTCGGCGGTGGTGGAGTCCTCGTACGCCCGCTACGCCACCGGGACCCGCGACCCGTCGCGGCTGCGCCGCGTCCGCACCCAGATCACCCTCATCATGCGGATCGTCACGGCCCTCGTCGTCCTCGTCGCGGCCGCCGCGATGCTGCTCACCTTCCCCGACTTCCGGGCCGTCGGCACCTCGGTGCTGGCCTCCGCCGGCATCATCGGGATCGTCGCCGGTGTGGCCGCCCAGTCCACCCTCGGCAACCTCTTCGCCGGGTTCCAGATCGCCTTCGGCGACCTGGTGCGCATCGGCGACACCGTCGTCGTCGACGGGGAGTGGGGCGTGGTCGAGGAGGTCACCCTCACCTTCCTCGCCGTACGCACCTGGGACGAGCGCCGCATCACCATGCCCGTCTCCTACTTCACGGGCAAACCGTTCGAGAACTGGTCCCGCGGCGGGATCCAGATGACCGGCACCGTGTTCCTGCACTGCGACCACAGCGCCCCCGTCCCCCTGATCCGCGAACGGCTCAAGGAGATACTCGACGGCTGCGAGGCCTGGGACGGGCGCGGCTGGAACCTCGCGGTCACCGACGCCACCCCCACCACCGTCGTCCTGCGGGCCATCGTCACCGCCAAGGACCCCGACGACCTGTGGACCGCGCGCTGCACGGTCCGCGAGCAACTCGTCGCCTGGATCGCCGAGAAGCACCCGTACGCCCTGCCGCGCGTCTCCACCTCCCCGGCCGTCCCCGCCCCGCACGAGCGGGCGGACTCCGCGCGGACGGCCGGGTTTCGCGGGACACGATGAGGCCAGACGCGGGACAGCGGACGCGGAAAGACCAGATGCGGGAAAACCAGCTGCGGGAAAGGAGTCGACCCATGTCGAACGTGTCACGGCTGCCGGGCCGGGCGGAGCACCACTGGACGTGGCAGGAGCGTGCCGCCTGCCGCGAACTCGGCCCGGACCGGTTCTTCCACCCGGCCGGGGAACGGGGCGAGGACCGCGCGGAGCGCGACGAGGCGGCCAGGGAGATATGCGCCCTGTGCCCGGTGCAGGCGGAGTGCCTGCGCCACGCCCTGCGCGTGCAGGAGCCCTACGGCGTGTGGGGCGGCCTGACCGAGGAGGAGCGGCGCCCGCTGTACGCCGGGACGGCGGCGGCCGGGTAGGCCGGGCGGGCCGGGCGGGCGGGCCGGGCGGGCCGGGCGGGTCAGGCGGGCCCGGCGGGCCGGGTACCCGGCCGCCGGGGAGGTCAGGGGGCGGAGGCGTTCCGGTAGGTCCGGCCCGGTTCCGGGCGGCCGGGGGCGAACAGCTGCGAGACCGTCACGGGCGTCAGGCCGCGCTCGCGCAGCCCGTCGATGACGGCCGGGACGGCGGGCACCGTCCCCGGGTAGATGTCGTGCAGCAGGATGATCCCGTCGCGGTGCGCGCCCTGGAGCACCCGGTCGGTGATCACCCGGGGGTCGTGGTCGCGGTAGTCCTTCGCGGTGACGCTCCACAGGATCTCCGCGAGCCCGAGGGAGCGGCAGACCTCGGCGACCCGTGCGTCGGTCAGGCCCCGGGGCGGACGCATCAGGGTGGGGGTCCGGCCGGTGAGCTCCCTGACCCGGTCCTGGACGAGGACCAGCTCGTGGCGGATCCGCTCCGCGGAGGCGGAGGGCAGCAGGGCGTGCGTCCAGGTGTGGTTGCCCAGTTCGTGGCCCTCGGCGGCCTCCCTGCGCACGAGCTCCGGACGGGCCCCGATGTGCTTGCCGAGCAGGAAGAACGTCGCGTGGACCCCCTTCGCCCGCAGCACGTCCAGCAGTTTCGCCGTGTCCGGCCCCGGTCCCGCGTCGAAGGTCAGGGCGACGCACGCGGTCCTGCGGCAGTCCACGGGCGCCGGTTCGGCGGCCCGGGGCGGCGGGGCGGGCGGCGCGGCGCCGCAGGCACCGAGCAGCAGGACCGCGGCCAGCACGGCCGACGACCGTACGCACCGTCCGGGACTGCCGCTCCCGGACGGGGGACCGGACCGGGGACCGGGCAGGGGGCCGGACCGGGGACCCGGCGGGGGGCCGGACCGGGATCCGCTGGGAGAACCGCTGCGGGAATCGCTCACGGGACCCATCCGTACCCGCCCCGGCGGCTTCCGGCGGACGCCGTACGGGGGACGTCCACCGCGTGTGATCACCGCCGCCGACGGGGAAGAGGCGGAAGTATGCCCGACCTCGCACGCCCCTTCCGTCCCCTCCGCCACCTCCCGCACCGCCTGGCCGCCAGACGGCGGGACCCCGTGGTCGTGCAGAGCGTACGGTCCACCGGGGCCGCGGTCCTCTCGTACGTGGTCGCGCTGCGGCTCAGCAACGAGCCCGCGCCGCTGACGGCCCCGCTGACCGCCCTGCTCGTCGTCCAGGTCACCCTCTACTCCACCCTCACCACCGGGGTGCGCCGGGTGAACTCGGTCGTGGCCGGGGTGCTCGTGGCGATCGGCTTCAGCGTGCTCGTGGGCCTGACCTGGTGGAGCCTCGGGCTGGTCATCCTCGCCTCGCTGGTCGTCGGCCACCTGGTCAGGGTGGACGAGTTCGTCCCCGAGGTCGCGATCAGCGCGATGCTCGTCCTCGGGGTCACCCGGGTGGCCGACACGGCCTGGGACCGGGTGCTGGAGACGCTGATCGGCGCGGTGGTCGGACTGGCCTTCAACCTGCTGTTCGCCCCGCCCGTCTGGGTGGAGCCCGCCGGGCGGGCGATCGACGACCTCGCCGCCCGCATGGCCGCGCTGATGACCGGCATGGCCGACGAACTCACCGGCCGCACCACCGTCGCCGAGGCCGCCACCCGGCTGCACGAGGCCCGCCGGCTCGACAACGACATCGCCGGGGTGGACGCCGCGCTGCGCCAGGCGGAGGACAGCCTGCGTATGAACCCCCGGGTACGGGAGGGGCTGATGTTCCGGCTGGTCCTGCGCACGGGTCTGGACACACTGGAGATCTGCGCGGTGGTGCTGCGCGTCTCGGCCCGGGCGCTCACCGACCTGGCCAAGGCGCGCACGGACGAGCCGCTGTTCTCACCGCCGGTGACCCGTGCCCTCCAGGACCTGTTCGGGCACATGGCGCTCGCCGTCCACAGCTTCTCCCGGCTGATCACCGCCCAGGTCACGACCAACGCCGAGGCGCAGGAGGAACGGCTCACCCGGGAGCTGGGCCTGGCGCGCGAGGCCCGCGACCGGCTGGCGGACCTGCTGCTGGAGCAGCTGCGGACCGAGCCGGGACAGTGGCAGCTGCACGGCGCCCTGCTCGCCGACGTCGACCGGGTGCTGGACGAACTCGACGTGGACAAGCGCTCCCAGCGCCTCATGGAGGAACTCGACCGCCACTCCCGCCTGCGCCGTGAGGGCGGCACCCGGGTGCGCCGGGCCCTGCGCCGGGCGCGCGGGGTCAGCGGTCCTTGAGGAGCGCGCAGGCGAAGTCCTCCTGGACCGTGCGCAGCCGGGCGAGCAGGGCCGGCTTGTTGCCCTTGCTGGTCTGGGTGTTGATGGTGAACGTCAGCGAGCGGGTGCCGTCGGGGGTGGTGGCGGCGAGCTGGGTGTAGCCGGGGAAGTTGCCGGTGTGGCCGTAGAGGACGCCGCAGCGGGTGGTGTACTGGTAGATCGCCAGCCCGGCGGCGTTGGTTCCGGGTCCCGCCGGTTCGGAGGAGTCGCCGGGGCGGAAGGCCAGCTGCTCCTTGCGGGTCTTCTCCGACAGCAGGGCGGGGCCGCCGTACGCGCGGATGAAGGCGCCCAGTTCCCTCGGGGTGGAGACGATGCCGCCCGAGGCCCAGACCCCCGAGGCGCCGATGGCCTCGCTGACGTCCTCGGGCTCGGCGGGCGGGTTGACGTCGTACCCGTGCAGGAACGGGCGGGGGAGCCGGTACCCCAGCGGCAGGGTGGTCTCGCGCAGGCCGACGGGTCGGTAGACGAGGTCCCCGAGGAGGTCCTCGTAACGGCGGCCGGTGGCGGCCTCGGCCATGAGGGCGACGGCGATGTTGTCGGAGTTGGAGTACTCGTACAAGGAGCCGGGCCGGAACAGCAGCGGCCGGTCCGCGACGAAGTCCAGGAGGGTGCGCGGGTCGAACCGGTGGCGGGGGTCGGCCTGGAGGATCGCCAGGAACTCGGGATCGGCCGAGAAGTCCGGCAGGCCGCTGGTGTGCTGGAGGAGCCGGCGCAGGGTGACGGCGTGCCAGTCGGCGGGCAGGCCGGGCAGCCGTTCGCCGATGGTGTCGTCGAGGGAGAGGCGGCCCTCGTCGACGAGCCGGAGGGCCACGGCACCGCTGAACGCCTTCGCGATGCTGGCGATGCGCATGTGGTCGTCGAGGTCCGGACGGCGGCCGGTGGCGAGGTCCCCGACGCCGGCGGTGTAGACCTGCGTGCGGCCGCCCCGGGTGAGGACGGCGATCGCCCCGGGCGGGCCGTCCTCCTGGGCGACGAGCCGTTCGAGGCGGTGCTGGAGGCGCTCGTCGCGGCCGGGATGCCCGGCGCCGGAGGAGGGTCCCGCGCCGGCCGCCTGCGCGGGCGGGAGCAGTGCGCCCAGCGCGGCGACGGTGAGGGCGGCGGCGGACAGGCCGGCGCGGTGGCGGCGTACGCGAGGGGGCACGGGCGTCTCCCGGAGTGGGGCGGGGCGGGCCGGCGGCCGGGCGGGCACGCCGGTACCGCCTGCCTAACAGCCGGACGCGCACCGCGGACCGGCGGCGCGCGCGCCGGGGGCCGGTCGGCGGACACGGGGGTCCCCCGCGCCGGGCGTGTCGCCACCTGCCCGGCCCTAGGCCCTGTCGTCAAAGTCCCGCCTGCCCCGCGACGCCTGGCACGCACTCTCGCCGCACCGGGCGCAAAACCGAGTACGTCCAGTACAAGGTC
>NZ_JBHVUQ010000108.1:0-26161 GCF_042884105.1 Streptomyces sp. NPDC058157 | reverse complement strand
CTCAGATTTTCCCCCGCGCGGGTTTTTGGTGGGGGGGGGGAGTGTGGGCCCCCCCCCCCGGGAACGGGCGAAGGGCGGGTAGGGGACCTCCGCCCCGCGCAGCGGTACCCGTGTGGCTAGAAGCCGTGGCGGGAGCCGCCGTCGATGGGGAGCATCACGCCCGTGAGGTACGAGGCCGCCGGCGAGAGGAAGAACGCCGCCGTGCGCCCGAACTCCTCCGGCGTCCCGTACCGCCGCAGCGGGATCCGGGACTCGTGCCCCGCCCGCACGGCCGCCGCGTCGCCGGACAGCGCGTCCAGCTCCCGCACCCGGTCGGTCTCGATCCGCGCCGGCAGCAGCCCGACCACGCGGATCCCGCGCGGCCCCAGCTCCACCGACAGGGACTTCGCGAAGCCCGCCAGCCCGGGCCGCAGGCCGTTGGAGATCGTCAGGCCGGGGATCGGCTCGTGCACCGAGCCCGACAGGACGAAGCCGATGACCCCGCCCTCGCCCAGCTCCGCGGCCGCCGCCCGGGCCAGCCGCACCGCGCCCAGGAACACCGACTCGAACGCCGCCGTCCACTGCTCGTCCGTGTTGTCCAGCGCGCCGCCCGGCGCCGGTCCGCCGACGCTGATGAGGATGCCGTCGAGCCGGCCGAACCGCTCCTTGGCCTCCGCCACCAACCGCTCCGCGGCCCCCGCGTCGGCGTTGTCGGCCGCCAGGCCCACCGCGTCCGGCCCCAGTTCGGCGGCCGCGGCGGCCGCCCGCTTCTCGTCCCGTCCGGTCAGCAGCACCTTCGCGCCGTCCGCGACCAGTTCCCGCGCGGACGCGAAGCCGAGGCCGCGGGTGGCGCCGGTGACGATGTAGACACGGCCCTTCAGTCCAAGATCCATGCCGCCCAACCTACGCGGAAGCGGGCTCCGGCGACATGGTCTGCGCCGCTGCGGCCGCCGCCTCCAGGTCCCGCCGCTCCCGGCGTACGAGGACCAGCCAGCCCACCGGCACCGCCGCCGCGAACAGCCACCACTGCACGGCGTACGCCATGTGCGGGCCGATCGAGTCGTGGTCGGGCTCCGCCACCGCCTCGGGCGCACCGCCCGGCGGCAGCGGGGAGGTCAGTTCGAGGTAGCCGCCGAGGACCGGCTTGCCCAGGTAGGCGGACTGCTGCTCGCTGTTGACCAGCATCACCTGCCGGTCGGGCAGGCCCTTGCGGTCCTTGATCCCGCTGCCACCGCTGGTCTCGTCCGCCTTGAGCCGTCCGTTGACCGTCACCTCGCCCGAGGGCGCGGCCGGCACCGGCGGGTAGGCGGTCGGGTCGTCGCCGCCGGGCACCCAGCCCCGGTTGACCAGCACCACCCGTCCGTCGCCCAGCACGAGCGGGGTCACGACCTGGAAGCCGACCTTGTCGTCGTTCGAGGTGCGCATCCGCACGACGACCTCGTGCGCGGAGTCGTACGTACCGGTGGCCGTGACGGCACGCCAGTAGTCGGAGCGCGGGACGGTGTGGCCGGGCGAGGTGACCTCGGTCACCGGCACGGGCTTCGCGGACAGGTTCTTCGCGATCAGCTCGTTCTGGGCGACCCGGTGCTCGTGGCGGTGGTACTGCCAGAACCCCAGCTTGATCATCACGGGGATGAGGACGAGGGCGATGAGGGTGAGGCACACCCACTGCCGGGTCAGCAAGAAGCGGTACACGCCCATGACGGTACCCGCAAGGGAAAAGACCCCGGAGGCCGGGTGGCCTTCCGGGGTGGGAGGGGAGGAACGGGACGGGTCAGACGCGGTCGACGATGCCCACCCTCCCCTCCGCGCGGGCGCAGTGCCCACCGCAGAACCACTGCCCCTCGACCTCCACGCCCTGCCCGATGATCTGGACCCGGCAGTGCTCGCAGATCGGCGCCATCCGGTGGATGGCGCAGGAGAAGCAGTCGAAGACGTGAATCGCGCCCTGTGCATGAACCTCGAAGGACATGCCGTAGTCGTTTCCGCAGACCTCGCAACGTGCCATGCGCCGCATGCTTCGCGGGCCGGAGGGCCGGAACAAGATCCGCCGGGGTGAGTCGCCGCGCCTGCACCCGCCCGGAGCAATGCCGGGCAATGCCGGGCAAAGCCGGGAGCGAGGCCCCGCCGCTACTTCTCTTCGGCGGGCGCCACGTCCCGCAGCAGCTGGGTGAAGGCCGCCTCGTCGACGACGGGGGTGCCGAAGGACTTGGCCTTGACCGTCTTGGAGGTCGCGGAGTCGGGGTCGTTGGTGACGAGCAGGCTGGTGAGCCGCGACACGCTCGTCGCGACATGCAGCCCGGCCTCCACCGCCCGGTCCTCCAGCAGCTCCCGGTCCACCGAGGTGTCCCCGGAGAAGGCGACCCGCATGCCCTGCTTCAGCGGCTTGCCGTCCTCGAACCGCCCCGGGTTCGGGTACGGGGAGGGCGCCAGCTTCCGGGAGGCCCGCCAGCTGCCCCCGTACGAGGCCTGGTAGCCGACACGCGGCGTGGCGGGGGAGTCCGACCACTCCGTCAGCGGGCGGCACTCCAGCAGGGGGAGGCGCACGCCGTCCCGCGCGGCCGCGTGCAGCGAGGGGCGGAACGCCTCCGCCAGGACGCGGGCGTCGTCGAGGGCGTGGTGGGCGCGCTGCTGGACCACCCCGTAGTGCGCGGCGAGGGACTCCAGCTTGTGGTTGGGCAGCGGGAGGTCCAGCTCCTTCGACAGGGCGATGGTGCACAGCCGCTGGCGGACCGGCGCGGCCGACGAGGCCCGCGCGTACTCCCGGGCGATCATCTGCCAGTCGAAGATGGCGTTGTGCGCGACGAGGACCCGGTCCGCGAGCCGCTCGGCGAACTCCCCGGCGATGTCCTCGAAGAGGGGCGCGTCCGCGAGCATCTCGCTCGTCAGCCCGTGGATCCAGACCGGGCCCGGGTCCCGCCGCGGGTTGACCAGGCTGTACCAGTGGTCCTCGACGTTGCCCCGTGCGTCGAGCCGGTAGACGGCCGCGGAGACTATCCGGTCGTCGCGAGCGAGCCCGGTCGTCTCCACGTCGACGACCGCGTACCCCTGGGGGTACGCGGTCGGCCACGTCGTGTCTGCGGTCGTACGGTCGTCGAGCATGGTCATAGAGGATACGGGCCCTCACCGACAGTTCCGATCCGCCGTCGGGTCATCCGGCCGCGAGCAGGGCTTCCGTCAGGGTGCGCACGGTGAGGACGAAGAGGCGTTCCGGGTCCACCGGGCGGGCCAGGGCGCCGGCCAGGGCCGGGTCGTCGGGGGCGTCGGCCGGGTCCCACAGTTCGGCCTCCCCGGGGGACTGGACGGGGGAGCGCTCGCGGTTGCGCTCGACCAGGACGAAGCCCACCACCTGGAACTGGACGGCGCGCACGGCGTCGGCGGCGCGGGCCCCGCCCAGGCCCGCCGCCCGCACCTCGGCGACCAGGGCCCGCTGGGCGGGCAGGAACATCCGGTCGGTCAGACCGCGTTCGTGGACCATCGCGATCAGGTGCGGGCGCTCGCGCAGCTCGCGGCGCATGCTGCGGGCGACGGAGACGATGCGCTCGGCGGGGGTGCGGCCGGCGGGGCGGATGGCGCCCATGTCCCGGACGGTCCGTTCGACGAGGGCGTCGAGGAGCTGTTCCCGGTTGCCCACGTGCCAGTAGATCGAGGTGACCGCCGTCCCGAGTTCGGCGGCCAGCTTGCGCATGGTGAGGGCGGCCGGGCCGTGCTGCCTGACCAGCGCGGCGGCGGCCTCCAGTACCGCCTCTCGGGTGAGCGGGCTCCTCGCCATCGGCGTCCTCCCCGGGTCGGCTGATCCGACGCACCGTCAGTTTTGGTGCGTGCGGCCCTCTTTACCCTTCATCGGCGGCGGTGTAACTGTGTTACAGAACCCTCCCCCAGACTCCGTCCGGGGGGACCCCCAGAAGGGTGGTGCGGAACATGGCACGCGTACGGTACGGAGCGCGCACCGAAGCGGAGATCGCCGCGTCGCGCGAGACGAGCTCGAACCTCCCCGACATCTGGTCCACCGGAGTGGTGGCCGTCTGGGAGACCGACCCCGACGTGGTGGCGGCCGTCCTGCCGCCGCCGCTCAAGCCCGCCGAACGGCCCCTCGTCCGGGCCAACATCAGCAAGGTCGACCTGCCCGGCTACCCGCTCGGCGCCGGCTCGGTGGCCGTCGCCGCCCGGCACGGCGGCGTCGAGGGCTGGTACCCGCTGGTCATGCCGATGACCCACGAGCGCGCCCTGACCGGCGGCCGCGAGGTCTTCGGGGAGCCCAAGAAGCTGGGCGAGGTCACCGTGGAGCGCGAGGGGCTGGTCGTCCGGGCCTCCCTCGCCCGGCACGGCATCGCCTTCGTGGAGGTGCGCGGGGCGGTGGACCGGGCGCTGCCGGTGCCCGCGCCGGCGAAGAAGACCGACTTCTACTTCAAGTTCCTCCCCGCCGTCGACGGCTCCGGCTTCGAGGACGACCCCGTCCTCGTGCACTGCACCCGCAACGAGAAGGTCCGCACACTGGAGCACCTCACCGGTGACGTGATCCTGCGCGAGTCGATGTTCGACCCCGTCGCCGACCTCCCCGTACGCCGCCTCGTGGAACTCACCATCGGCGAGAAGACCACCGACCAGCAGGGCCGCGCCGTCGAACGGGTCAGCGCCCAGGCCCTGCTCCCGTACCTCCACCAGCGCTACGACGACCCGCAACAGGCCTTCGACGGACCGCCCGAGGGGAGTGCGTGACATGAGGCTCGCATCCGGACAGGTGGCCGTCGTCACCGGCGCCGCGAGCGGCATCGGCCTGGCCATGGCCCGCCGCTTCGCCGCCGAAGGCCTCAAGGTGGTCCTCGCCGACGTGGAGGAGGGCGCCCTGCGCAAGGCCGCCGACGAGCTGCGGGCGGACGGCGCCGAGGTGCTCGCCCGCACCGTCGACGTCAGCGACCGCGACTCCGTCACCGCCCTCGCCGACGCCGCCTACGGGGCCTTCGGCGCGGTCCACGTGCTCTGCAACAACGCGGGCGTCGGCTCCGGCGCCGAGGGCCGGATGTGGGAGCACGAGCCCAACGACTGGAAATGGGCCTTCTCCGTCAACGTCTGGGGCGTCTTCCACGGCATCCAGGCCTTCGTCCCCCGCATGATCGCCGGCGGCGCCCCCGGCCACGTGGTCAACACCTCCTCCGGCGACGGCGGCATCGCCCCGCTGCCCACCGCCTCCGTGTACGCCGTCACCAAGGCGGCCGTGGTCACCATGACCGAGTCCCTCTACGCCCACCTCAAGGCGGAGGGCGCCGCCGTCGGCGCCTCGGTCCTCTTCCCCGGACCGCACATGCTGCGCACCGGCCTGTGGGAGTCGCACCGCAACCGCCCCGAGCGCTACGCGAAGGAGCGGCCGCGCAAGTCCCCGTACCGCACCCTCGACCAGTACGAGTCCGCCATGCGCGCGGCCGGGCACGAGGTGCGCTTCACCCCGGTCGAGGAGGTCGCCGAGCACGTCGTCGACGGCATCCGCGCCGACCGGTTCTGGATGCTGCCGGCCAGCGAGCACAGCGACCGGCAGATCCGCGCCCGTTCGCAGTCGATGCTCGACCGCGCCAACCCCGCCTACCTGGAAAGCTTCATCCTCGACTGAGGAGAAACAGCGTGAACGCGTACGAAGACCCGTACCTGATCGTCTCCTCCGACTGCCACGCCGGACTGCCCACCGAGCAGTACCGCCCCTACCTCGACTCCCGCTTCCACCGCGCCTTCGACGAGTTCCTCGGCCAGCGCGACGCCCGTCGCGAGGAGGCCACCCGCCTCGGCATCCGCAACGAGGCCTTCGCCGAGAAGTGGTTCCACGACCACGAGGAAGGCCTCAAGGGCGGCTGGGACTCCGCCCAGCGGCTCAAGGAGCTCGACGGCGACGGGGTCGCGGCCGAGGTCGTCTTCCCCGACGCCGACGCCGTGGACAGCCAGACCGCCGCCCCCTTCGGCGTGGGCCTCGGCCTCTCCGGCGACCAGGACCCCGAGCTGGGCATGGCGGGCGCCCAGGCGCACAACCGCTGGCTCGCCGAGTTCGTCTCCCGCAACCCCGAACGGCACTGCGGCGTCGCCCTGCTGCCCGTCACCGCCGAGCCGGACAAGGTGGTCGCCGAGATCCACCGGGCCAAGGAGTCCGGCCTCGGCGCCCTGATGATCCCTTCCATGTGGGTGGACAAGGCCCCCTACCACGACCGCCGCTACGACCCCGTCTGGGCGGCCGCCGCCGAGACCGGGATGCCCGTCCTCACCCACTCGGGCGCCGCCCCGCGCCACGAGTACGGCGACCACCTCGGCATCTACGTCTCCGAGGTCACCTGGTGGCCCGCCCGCCCGCTGTGGTTCCTGCTGTGGTCCGGGGCCTTCGAACGCCACCCGGGCCTGAAGTTCGGCGTCGCCGAGTCGGGCTGCTGGTGGCTGCCGAACCAGCTGTGGTTCATGGACCGCCTCTACCTCGGCGCGCACGGCGGCAAGAAGCTCTCGCCCTTCGCCGAGCTCAAGCGCCCGCCGAGCGAGTACCTCGACCGGCAGGTGTTCGTCTGCGCCACCAACACCAAGCGCCGCGAACTCGCCCAGCGCTACGAGATCGGCGTGGACAACATCCTGTGGGGCTCGGACTTCCCGCACCCCGAGGGCACCTGGCCCGACACCCGCAACTGGCTGGCCAGGACCTTCCACGACATCCCCGTCGCCGAGACCCGGCGCATGCTGGGCCTGGCGGCGGCCGAGGTCTTCGGCTTCGACACGGCGAAGCTCGCCCCGCTCGCCCGCCGCATCGGCCCCACCCCGGCCCAGCTGGGCCAGAGCCCCGACCAGGCGGCGGTGGAGGCCTCCTGGGCCCGCTCCCGCGAGGTGGGCCGGCACTGGCTGACGGACAACGACTTCCCGGTGCTGGGGGTCTCGTCATGACGGAGGACCGCTACACGGTCGTCTCGGCGGACTGCCACGCGGGCGCCGACCTGCTGGACTACAAGCCGTACCTGGCCAAGCGCCACCACGACGCGTTCGACGCCTGGGCCGCCACGTACGTCAACCCGTACGAGGACCTCCTCGCGGACACCGCCGACCGCAACTGGAACTCGGCGCGCCGGCTGGCGGAGCTGGAGGCGGACGGCATCGTCGCGGAGGTCGTCTTCCCGAACACCATCCCGCCGTTCTTCCCCGAGGCGTCGTTGATGGCCCAGCCGCCGTCGGCCGCCGAGTACGAGCTGCGGTGGGCCGGGCTCCAGGCCCACAACCGCTGGCTGGCCGACTTCTGCGCGGACGCGCCGGGCCGCCGGGCGGGGGTGGCGCAGATCCTGCTGAACGACGTGGACGCGGCGGTGAAGGAGATCCGCCGGGCCCGTGAGGCGGGGCTGACGGGCGGCATCCTGCTCCCCGGCGTCCCGCCCGGCTCGACCGTCCCCGAGCTGTACTCGGACGCGTACGACCCCCTCTGGGCGGTCTGCGCGGAACTGGACGTCCCGGTCAACCACCACGGCGGCTCGGCGTCCCCGCCGCTGGGCGACGAACCGGCCGCCCGCGCGGTCTTCATGGTGGAGACCACCTGGTTCTCGCACCGGGCCCTGTGGCACCTGATCTTCGGCGGCGCCTTCCGCCGCCACCCGGACCTGAAACTGGTCCTCACGGAGCAGGGTTCGGGCTGGATCCCCGGCGTCCTGCAGATGCTGGACTACTACCACGGCCGCCTGGTCGCCGCCTCGTCCACGGCGGAGTCCAAGTTCGGGGCGGGGCTGGCCGACTCGATGGGCAAGGGCCCCAGCGAGGTCTGGCGGGACAACTGCTTCGTGGGGGCGAGCTTCATGCGCCCCCACGAGGTCCCGCTGCGGGAACGGATCGGCCTCGACAAGATCATGTGGGGCAGCGACTACCCCCACGACGAGGGCACCACCCCCTACTCCCGCGAGGGCCTGCGCATCGCGTACGCGGGCCTCCCGAGGGAGGAGGTCGCGGCCATGGTCGGCGGCAACGCGGCCCGGGTGTACGGCTTCGACCTGACCCTGCTGGACGCGGTGGCGGCCAAATGCGGCCCCCTGGTCTCGGAGATCGCCGAGCCCCTGACGTCCGTCCCGCCCGACGCCACCAGCCCGGCGTTCGCCCGAGGGGGGTCGGTCCGGGTCTGGTGACGCGGACTCCCGCCGGGCGGATCACCAGGGGCTCAGCCTCTTGATCCGCTCGGGCGGGATCCGGTCGAGGCCGGCGGGGTGGACGTTCGGGCCGAGCGTGATCGTCAGCCGGTCCAGGTCGGCGAGCGGGGTCAGGTCGTAGCTGCCGCTGAGTCGCCCGGTCAGGCCCAGATGCGTGAGACCGGGGAGGCCGCGCAGCGCCGCCAGGCCGTTCGGGCACTGGCAGGCGGTGAGGTCCAGCTCGGTGAGCCCGTCCTGGCCGAGCAGCACGGCCGGATCCAGGTCCGGGTGCTCCATCACGTTGAGGGCGCGGAGCGAGGGGAGCCCGGGGAGCGCGGCCACGTCGTCGACGAGCTCGGGTCCGAGGACCGTCAGGCGCTCCAGCCCGGGCCAGGGATCGAGGGAGTCGAGCCCGGGTCCGGAGCCGAGGAGCACGAGCGCCGAGAGGGACGGCGGGGCGGGCAGCTGGGAGACGCGCCGCAGACCGGTCGGCGTGTTGAACGTCAGCCATTCGAGGGCGGCCAACTCGACCAGGGGCGAGAGGTCCAGCCCCGCGGGCAGGTCGGTCAGCGCCAGCGTCCGCAGCCGGGGCAGCTCGGTGAGCGGTCCCAGACCGGAGAGCGCGGGGCAGCTGTAGAGCCCCAGATACTCGAGTTCCGGGTGTGCCGTCAGCGCCTCCAGGTCCGTGAGCCCGTTCCGGTACAGCACCAGGTTGGTCAGCCGCCGCTCGGCGAGGAACGCCGGGATCCCCTCCGCGTCACTGAGGTGCACCCTCCCGACGTGCCGCAGCCGGGCCAGCGCGGCCAACTGCTCGGGCGTGCGCACGTTGAGCATCGTCTTGGTGAGGGGAGCCTCGGCCAGGACCTCGTCGGCGAACGGCATGCCGTCGAAGTCCTGCCAGCTGCGTCCGATCTCCCACTGCACGGCGGTGCGGTCGTCGTGCCGGAAGCGGGCGACCGCCGCCATCGCCCGCACCCCGCCGACCAGCGCGGCCGTTCGCACGCAGGCGGCCGCCTCGTCCCGGGACAGCTCCTGTGGCCGGGGCAGGAGCTCCAGCACCAGTTCCCCCGCCTTCGCCAGTTCCTCGGCCTGCTCCGGGGTGCGCGGTGGCAGCAGTTCGGCGGTCCGGGACTGGATCTCGCGCCGCAGGGCCGGGTCAAGCTCCGGGGCGTGTTCCAGGCAGGCGGCGGCCAGGAGGGTCAGACGGTTGCGGGCACCCTTGACCTTGTCGGCGCGCTTCAGCAGGCCGCGGAGGATGCGGGTGCGTTCGTCCGGCCGCGCGTGGCCCACCGCCATGCGGACCACGTCGTCCCAGGTGTCGTCCTGCGCGTTGCGCACCAGCACGCCGAAGTCCCTCGACTCCACCGCCGCCTTCGCGCCCAGGTAGTCCTGGAAGGTGCGGTGGACGAAATCCACTGAGCCCTTCACCGGCTCGCGCAGCAGCCCGCTGCGGATCAGGAGGTGGGTGAAGACCTGCTCAGGGTTGCCCTGGACCTGGGGCATGGCCTCCAGCCACTCCGCCACCAGCTCGACGGCCTCCTCCCGGGCGGCCTGCACCTGCCCGTTGCGGATCAGCCAGTACGCGAACCGCTGGAGCAGCAGGATCTGTTCGTCCCTGGTGAGGTGGACCCCCTCCACCCCCGCGATCTCCCGTTCCGTGTCCCGCCGGACCAGCAGCATGTCCAGGGCCGCGTCGTACAGCTCCTTGCGGGCCCGGGGAAGCTGCATCCGCCGGTCCCGGTTCAGGGCGCAGAGCAGCGCACACATCAGGGGGTTCGTCGCCAGGCGACCCAGGTCGCGGCGGGCCGTCACCGCCTCCCGCAGGGAGGACTCGTACGCGTCCAGGTCCTCGCCCTGGCATTCCACCCGCGCGGCACGGTGCCAGTGCCCGATGAACGCCCCCACCTCCTCCTGCTCCATCGGCAGCAGCGCGTGCGGGACGAAGCCCTGCCGCGCGAGCCAGTCCTCCGGTACCGCCGACGGGCGGGTGGTGACCACGTACCGGGCCTGCGGGAAGGCCGAGACCAGGGAGCGCAGCCAGGACTCCGTGCGGGCGCGCAGCCGTTGCGGGACCTCGTCCACCCCGTCGACCAGGACCAGAGCCCGACCGTTCAGCATCAGCTCCTCCACCCAGCCCGGCGGAGCCGACAAAGGCACCCCGGCGGCCCTGAGGAACTCCTCCGGCAGCGGCAGCGGCAGGCGGTCGGACGCCGTGAAGGACCGCAGCCGCAGCACGAACGGCACGGACAGGGCCCAGGGGCCTTCCGTCTGCCGGGCGGCGTTCATGGCGAGCCACTGGAGCAGCGTGCTCTTGCCCGAGCCCGCCGGACCCCGCAACAGGACCCGGTCCGCCGCGCCGAGGGCCTCCTCCGCCCGGACCGTCGTGCGGTGCACCCCCGGCTCGCCCGGCAGCACCGGCGGCTGCTCCCCGCTCACGCCCAGGCCGATGTACGCCAGGTCCAGCGGCCACTCCTCCCGCGCCCGGGCGGTGGTCAGGCCGAACAGCTGGAGCCGCCCGTGGGTGTCGGCCACCCAGCGGGCGTACCGCTCCTCGAAGGCGTGCCCCGCCCCGTCCCCGGGTGATGCCAGCCGGTCCACCGACCGCTGCAACGCCCCCGCGCGGCGCACGAGTTCCACCTCCGCCCGGGCCCCGAACGACGGCAGCGTCGTCAGGTACTCCACCGCGTGCGCGCACGCCAGCCGGATCAGGTCCCGCGCGAGGGCCTCCGCCGCCGGGCTCAGGCCCGCCCCCGCCGGTACCGGGAGCCGGGCCGCCAGCCGCGCCGGGTCCAGGTCCGCCCCGAACAGCGCGTCGGCGTCGACCGTGCCGAGTTCCGCGAAGGCGTCGGCCACCGCGTCCAGCGCCGCCAGGCGTTCGGGCTCCGGTAACCGGGACGCGGCCCCGCCCAGCCGCTCCGCCAGCCCCTCGGCCAGCCTCCGCGCCTCCGGCGGGCCCAGCTCCTCGGGCCGGCGCCAGTGTGCGGCGGGCCGGACCGGCCGGTCCGCGAGGCCCGCGCCCGGCACCCGGCCCAGCCGGGACCTCCAGAGCAGGCCCGCCGCCGTGCTCGCCGCCCTCAAGGCCGCCGTTTCCACCCCTGCCATGAGCCCTCCCCCTTGTACCCGGGGTAACCCCGTCGGATACTGATCGGTAACAACCCCTAGCGGCACCCCGGAACCCGCCCTAAGGTGCGCCCATGCCAAATCTGCCCGATGTCGTGCTGTGGTCCATACCCGCCTTCGTGCTGCTCACCGTCATCGAGGTGGTCAGCTACCGGCTCCATCCCGACGAGGACGCCGCCGGCTACGACGCCAAGGACGCGGTCACCAGCGTCACCATGGGCATCGGCAGCATCGGCTTCGACCTGCTCTGGAAGCTCCCGGTCGTCGCGGTCTTCACCGCCGTCTACGAACTGACCCCGCTGCGGGTGCCGTTCCTGTGGTGGACCGCCCTGCTGATGCTCCTCGTCCAGGACTTCCTCTACTACTGGCAGCACCGGCTCCACCACGTCATCCGCATCCTGTGGGCCTGCCACGTGGTCCACCACAGCAGCAAGCGGTTCAACCTCACCACCGCGCTGCGCCAGCCCTGGACCAGCGCGACCACCTGGTGGTTCTACCTGCCGATGGTCGCCCTCGGGGTGCACCCCGCCGCGATCCCGTTCTGCTACGGCATCAACCTGCTCTACCAGTTCTGGGTGCACACCGAGCGCATCGGGAAGCTCCCGCGCCCCTACGAGTACGTCTTCAACACCCCCTCCCACCACCGCGTCCACCACGCCTCCCAGGGCGGCTACCTGGACCGGAACTTCGGCGGCATCCTGATCGTCTGGGACCGGATGTTCGGGTCCTGGGTCGGGGAGACCGAGCGGCCCGTCTACGGGCTCACCAAGAACATCGGCACCCACAACCCCCTGCGCGTCGCCACCCACGAGTACGCCGCCATCGCCCGCGACGTCCGCGCCGCCCGCAGCTGGCGCGAGCGCGCCGGGCGGGTGTTCCGGGGCCCCGGCTGGCAGCCCGCCCCGGCCCCGGCCGCGGTCGCGCAGGCCGAGAAGGCGCCGGAGCCCGCCGCGTGAGCACCGTCCACCCCCGTACGCGGCCCGTGCCGCGCAGCGCCGGCCGCGCCGGGCGGATCCTGCTCGGTGCCTTCGCCGGGGCCTGCGCCGTCGACCTCGTCTCGCTGCTGGCCGGCTGGCACCCGGGGCACCTGATCGCCAAGCCGCTGCTGATGCCGCTGCTGGTCGGGTACGTGCTCACCCTGCGCGCCCCCCGGCTGCTGGTCGCCGCGCTGCTGTTCGGCTGGGGCGGGGACCTCGCCCTCCTCTTCGACGCCGAGCCCGCTTTCCTCGTCGGCATGGGCTCCTTCGCCGCCGGGCACGTCTGCTACTTGCTCCTCTTCGGGCGGGGCCGGACCAGCCCCGCGCTCGGGGGCGCGTACGCCGTGGCGCTCGCCGGGACCGTCGCGCTGCTGTGGCCCGACCTGCCGGCGGACCTGCGGATCCCCGTGGCCGGCTACAGCCTGCTGCTGGCCTCCATGGCCTACCGCTCCAGCGCGCTGGGCAGGGTCGCCGGGGTGGGCGGGGCGCTGTTCCTGCTCTCCGACACCCTCATCGCCACCGGGGTGGCCGATTGGCCGCAGCTCCCGCGCCCCGACTTCTGGATCATGGCCACCTACCTGGCGGCCCAGTACCTGCTGGCCGTGGGAGCGGTCCGCCGGAAGCAGGCGTACGGTAGGGAGGTCATACAAGACTGAACTATCCCCGAGAAGCCGGAGGGCTGCACCACCATGCGCGCCACCGTCATCCACGCCCCGCACGACATCCGCGTGGAGGAGGTGCCCGACGCTGCGATCCAGCGCCCCGAGGACGCCGTCGTCCGCGTCCTGCGTGCCTGCATCTGCGGCAGCGACCTGTGGGCCTACCGCGGCGAGGCCCAGCGCCAGCCCGGCCAGCGCATCGGCCACGAGTTCCTCGGCGTCGTCGAGGAGACCGGCTCCGCCGTCTCCGGCCTGAAGGCCGGCGACCTGGTCGTGGCCCCCTTCATGTGGTCCGACGGCACCTGCGACTACTGCTCCGAGGGCCTGTACACCTCCTGCGTGCACGGCGGTTTCTGGGGCTCGGTCGGTTTCGACGGCGGCCAGGGCGAGGCCGTGCGGGTCCCGCACGCCGACGGCACCCTGGTGAAGCTGCCCGCCGCGGCCGCCTCCGACGACCACCTGCTGACCGGCCTGCTGGCCCTCTCCGACGTCATGGGCACCGGCCACCACGCCGCCCTCGGCGCCGGTGTCCGCGCCGGCTCCACCGTCGCCGTCGTCGGTGACGGAGCGGTCGGCCTGTGCGGGGTCCTCGCGGCCAAGCGCCTCGGCGCCGAGCGGATCATCGCCCTGGGCCGGCACAGCGCCCGCACCGACATCGCGAAGCTGTTCGGGGCCACCGACGTGGTCGCCGAGCGCGGCGAGGCCGCCGAGGCGGCCGTCCGCGAGCTGACCGGCGGCCAGGGCGCGCACGCCGTCATCGAGGCCGTGGGCACCGAGCAGTCCATGCGCACCGCCGTGAACATCACCCGCGACGGCGGCGCCATCGGCTACGTCGGCGTCCCGCACGGCAGCGGCACCGGCCTCGACCTCGGGGTCATGTTCGACCGCAACATCAGCCTGCGCGGCGGTGTCGCCCCGGTGCGCGCGTACATCCCGGAGCTGCTGGAGGACGTGCTCAGCGGTGCGATCGACCCGGCGCCCGTCTTCGACCGCGCCGTCTCCCTGGACGAGGTGCCGGACGGCTACCGCGCGATGGACGACCGCAGCGCCCTCAAGGTCCTGATCAAGCCCTGATCCGGCGGGTGTGAAGGGGCCGGGCGGGTGAGCCCCGCCCGGCCCCTTCCCGTCACCGCTTCACGGCCTTGAGGGCGTCGACCACGCCCGAGCCGTAGAAGCCGGTCTGCCCCCACTTGGCCCGGCAGGTGGTGGCGTCGACCAGGTTGCCGGTGCCGTCGTAGATCTTGTCCGGGCAGGCGGTCTTCGTCGCCTGCGCCTTGAGCATCGCCTGGAGCTGGGAGGGCGTGGCCCCCGGGTGCGCGCTCTTGAGCAGGGCGGCGACGCCCGCCACGTGCGGGGTGGCCATCGAGGTGCCCTGCTTGTAGCCGTAGCCGCCGCCCGGCAGGGTGGACAGCACCCGGCCGTTGGCGTCGGGGGTGGCCGGGACCTGCCACTTGTCGCCGCCGGGGGCGGCCACGTCGACGACGCCGAGGCCGTAGCTGGAGTAGTACGAGCGGAAGCCCTGGGCGCCGGTCGCGCTGACCGTGACCACGCCCGGCAGCTGCGTGGGCAGGTCCAGGCAGACCTTCGGGTCTATGGTGCGCGGCGACGGCGTGGCGTCGTCCGGGCTGGTGTCGTCGGTGATCGAGTCGGCGGCCAGGTCCCAGTTCTCGTTGCCGGCCGCGGCCACGTTCAGCACGCCCTTGCGCTCGGCGTACCGGCTCGCCCGGGTGAGGGCCTCCACCAGTGCCTTCTGGTCGTCGTCCGTCTTGCAGTTGAAGTACCAGGGGTCGACGTAGTAGCTGTTGTTGGTCACCTCGATCCCCTTCTCGGCGGCGAACATGAAGCCGCAGACGACCGCCTCGGTGTAGAAGAGGCTGGTCCCGGGCTCGCTCACCTTGATCGCAGCGACCTTGACGCCCGGTGCGACGCCGCTGACGCCGATCCCGTTGCGCGCGGCCGCGATGGTGCCCGCCACGTGCGTGCCGTGGTCGCTGCCGTTCGCGTACGGGCGCCAGGCCCCGTCGGTGGTGTCCGCGACGCCGCCGACGCAGTTCGCGGACTGCTCCTTGGAGAAGTTCGGGGCGAGGTCGGGGTGGGTGTCGTCCACGCCCGTGTCGATGACGCCCACGGTGACGTCCCGGCTGCCCGGGTTCACCTGCTGGGCCTGGTCGGCCTTGATCGCCCGCAGGTCCCACTGGTCGGCCTCGAGGGGCTCCTGCCCCGGTTCCGCCGCCGCGGCGGCCCGGGCGGCCTCCGCGTCGCCGAGCCGCTGGGTGGTGCCCTCCTCGGTGGTCTGCACCGTCTGGAGAGGGGCCGTACGGGTGGCTCCCACGGACACGAACAGGTTCCGCTGGGCCCGCAGCAGCTTGGCGAAGTCCGGGTTCTGGGAATGTGCGACGACGACGCCGATCTGTTCATAGGACGTCACCACCGTCCCGCCGGCCTGCTCGATGGCCTTCGCGGCCTGCCGGGCCGTTCCGTACGCGGTCAGGTTCGCCACGTACGAGAGCGCGGGGCCGGTGGCGGCGGCCCGGGCGGCCGGCGCCGGACCCGCCGTGTCGCCCAGCGGCGCGGCCGAGGCAGCCACCGAGGGCAGGAGGGCGAGTGAGGCCGTGAGCGCCAGGCCGACCGGAACGGCGAGGGCACGCCGGCGGCCGGATCCCAGATGAGCCATGGGTTCTCCACATCATCCGTGAATGAGCAGTCCGCACGCGGTCGCGTCGGACGCGTTCATGACAGGCGAACCTAGCGCCGCCGTTCGTCTTTGCGCCATCAGTTCGAGGAATCAGCCGTTTAAAACGCAGAACCGCCGAAGAAACAACGGGTGTTGAACCGACCCGGCGCGCCGCACGTGCCGTTGACCGGGGGGCTCAGCACCACCGCCCCCCGCACGGAGGTTGTTTTGTCCGTCCCCACCGCACCCGCGTCACAAGGAGAACCCCCCGTGACCACGCAAGCAGCGCCGCCGCCCGGCGGCGCGGGACCGACCCCGGCCCAGGTGTCGCCCGAAGAGTTCGTGCGCGTCCAGCAGAGCCCCGAGTTCACCGAACTGCGCAGCTCCTACCGTTCCTTCGCCTTCCCGCTCACCGTGGCCTTCATCGCCTGGTACCTGCTCTACGTCCTGCTGTCCAACTACGCGGGCGGCTTCATGGGGACCAAGCTGTTCGGCAACGTCAACGTCGCCCTGGTGCTCGGACTCGCCCAGTTCGCCACGACCTTCCTGATCGCCTGGCTCTACTCGCGGCACGCCAACGCCAAGCTCGACCCCAAGGCACGGGCCATCAAGAACCGGCTGGAGGGCGGAGCGTGAGCGCCATCCCGCACCTGACGACCGCCGCCGGCGCCACCGAGCACCGGCCGCTGATCATCACCCTCTTCGGGCTGTTCGTCGTCGCCACCCTCATCATCACGGTCTGGGCCGGCCGCCAGACCAAGGACGCCGCCGACTTCTACGCCGGCGGACGCCAGTTCACCGGCTTCCAGAACGGCCTCGCCATCTCCGGCGACTACATGTCCGCCGCGTCCTTCCTCGGCATCGCCGGAGCCATCGCCCTCTTCGGCTACGACGGCTTCCTCTACTCCATCGGCTTCCTCGTGGCCTGGCTGGTGGCCCTGCTGCTGGTCGCCGAACCGCTGCGCAACTCCGGCCGCTACACGATGGGCGACGTGCTCGCCTACCGGATGCGCCAGCGGCCCGTCCGCACCGCCGCCGGCACCTCCACCATCGTGGTCTCGATCTTCTACCTGCTCGCCCAGATGGCCGGCGCCGGCGTGCTCGTCTCGCTGCTGCTGGGCATCACCGCCGACGGCGGCAAGATCGCCGTGGTCGCCCTGGTCGGCGTGCTGATGATCGTCTACGTGACCATCGGCGGCATGAAGGGCACCACCTGGGTCCAGATGATCAAGGCGGTGCTGCTGATCGCGGGCACCCTGCTGATCACCTTCCTGGTGCTGCTCAAGTTCGACTTCAACGTCTCGGCGCTGCTCGGCCAGGCCGCCGAGCACAGCGGCCAGGGGGCGAAGTTCCTGGAGCCGGGCCTGAAGTACGGCAAGGACTCGCTGACCAAGCTGGACTTCTTCTCCCTCGGCCTCGCCCTCGTCCTCGGCACCGCCGGCCTGCCGCACATCCTGATCCGCTTCTACACGGTCCCCACGGCCAAGGCCGCCCGCAAGTCCGTGAACTGGGCCATCGGCATCATCGGCGCCTTCTACCTGATGACCATCGCCCTCGGATTCGGCGCCGCGGCCCTCCTCGACCGCGACGCGATCATCAAGTCCAACAAGGCCGGCAACACCGCGGCCCCGCTGCTCGCCCAGGCCGTCGGCGGCGGCCCCGACTCCACCGGCGGGGCGATCCTCCTCGCCGTGATCTCCGCGGTGGCCTTCGCCACCATCCTCGCCGTGGTCGCGGGCCTCACCCTGGCCTCCTCCTCGTCCTTCGCGCACGACATCTACGTCAACGTCATCCGCAAGGGACGGGCCACCGAGAAGGAGGAGGTGCGCGCCGCCCGCTGGTCCACCGTGGTCATCGGCGCCGTCGCGATCTTCCTCGGCGCGCTGGCCCGGGACATGAACGTGGCCGGCCTGGTCGCCCTCGCCTTCGCGGTCGCCGCCTCCGCCAACCTCCCGACGATCCTCTACAGCCTCTTCTGGAAGCGCTTCACCACCCGGGGCGCGCTGTGGTCCATCTACGGAGGCCTGATCTCGGCGGTCGGCCTGGTCCTCTTCTCGCCGGTGGTCTCCGGGAAGCCCACCTCGATGTTCAAGGACGCCGACTTCTACTGGTTCCCGCTGGAGAACCCCGGCATCATCTCGATCCCGCTGGGCTTCCTCCTCGGCTGGCTCGGCACCCTCCTGTCCAAGGAGGAGGCCGACCCCGAGAAGTTCGCCGAGCTGGAGGTACGCTCCCTCACCGGCACCGGGGCCCACTGACAGGGGCTCCCGGAGACCGTACGAACACCGTGCGTGGCCGCGTCGTACTTCCGTACGACGCGGCCGTGTTACGTCTCGTTCATTCGGGCACCTCTCCCGGACACACCGGTCGCGTACGCTCGATCCATAGAACCTCTAGATCCGGACAGGGGAGGGGGCCCACAGTGCTTCTCGACACGTACGGCCGCGTGGCCACTGACCTGCGCGTCTCGCTCACCGACCGGTGCAATCTGCGCTGTACCTACTGCATGCCCGAAGAAGGCCTGCAGTGGCTGGGAAAGTCCGATCTGCTGAGCGACGACGAGATCGTCCGGCTGATCCGCATCGCCGTCACGCACCTGGGCATCACCGAGGTCCGCTTCACCGGCGGCGAGCCGCTGCTGCGGCCCGGCCTGGTCGGCATCGTCGAGCGGTGCGCGGCCCTGGAGCCGCGCCCCAAGATGTCGCTGACCACCAACGGCATCGGTCTCAAGCGCACCGCGCAGGCGCTCAAGGCCGCCGGCCTGGACAGAGTGAACGTTTCGCTCGACACCCTGCGCCCCGAGGTCTTCAAGACCCTCACCCGCCGCGACCGCCACCACGACGTGATCGACGGCATGGCCGCCGCCCGCGAGGCCGGCCTCACCCCGGTCAAGGTCAACGCCGTCCTGATGCCCGGCCTCAACGACGACGAGGCCCCCGACCTGCTCGCCTGGGCCGTGGAGAACGAGTACGAGCTCCGCTTCATCGAGCAGATGCCGCTCGACGCCCAGCACGGCTGGAAGCGCGACGGCATGATCACCGCCGGGGACATCCTCCAGTCCCTGCGCACCCGCTTCACCCTCACCGAAGAGGGCGCGGACGAGCGCGGCTCCGCCCCCGCCGAGCGCTGGGTGGTCGACGGCGGCCCGGCCACCGTCGGGGTCATCGCCTCCGTCACCCGCCCCTTCTGCGGCGCCTGCGACCGCACCCGGCTCACGGCCGACGGCCAGGTGCGCACCTGCCTGTTCGCCACCGAGGAGTCCGACCTGCGCTCCGCGCTGCGCTCGGGCGCCCCGGACGAGGAGATCGCCCGCCTGTGGAAGGTGGCGATGTGGGGCAAGAAGGCCGGCTCCGGCCTGGACGACCCGTCGTTCCTCCAGCCCGACCGCCCGATGTCCGCGATCGGCGGCTGAGCGTGCGAAAGGGCCCCTCCCGTTCCCGGGAGGGGCCCTTTCGCACGTCTGCGGTCAGCGCTCCGAACCCTCCGGCTGCACCCACTCCTCCAGCTTCACGACGTCCTTGAGGAAGCCCCGGACTCCGAGGAACTGGGACAGGTGCTCGCGGTGCTCCTCGCACGCCAGCCAGGTCTTGCGCCGCTCCGGCGTGTGCAGTTTCGGGTTGTTCCACGCCAGGACCCATACGGCCGCGTCGCGGCAGCCCTTGGCGGAGCAGGTGGGGATATCGGAAGAGGTCACGACCCCAACCCTACAAACGGAAGGGCGACGCCGGGCAGCCACGGGGGGAGCTGCCCGGCGTCGGTCCGTCGCTCCGACGGGGGATGCGGAGCGCGTAGGCAGTATGTCACGCAGGACCGGGTGGGGTGCACCGGAACTTCATGATTGATCTGAGGTTTTCCTGAGGTTCCCCGGCTCCAGTGCGGGGTGCACAGGGGCGGGTACGAAGTGCGACGGCAGCGAGGGCGCCGACTCGCGCCCGGCGTTCGCGATGACCACCGCGATGTAGGGGAGCAGGAGGCCGGCGGCGAGCGTCACCATGGCCACATGGCGCTCCACGTTCCACAGGATCACCGTGGCGATCACCGACAGGGTCCTGATGCCCATCGAGATCACGTACCGGCGCTGGCGCCCCCGTACGTCCTCCGCGAGCCCCATGCGGGCCCCGGTGATCCGGAAGACCTCGGCTCCGTTCCGCTTCGTCCGCTGCATGCCCCCACGGTACGCCGCCCCCTCGGCGGCGGGGAGGAGGGGGTACCGCCCGAATGGAGCCGCCCGACATGCGTAGTGCGCCCTACGGACCGAGACTGGGCCCACATGCGCACACCGCGCCACGAGGAGGCTCGACATGTCTTGGTTGTGGGCGATCATCGTCGGTTTCGTGCTGGGCCTCATAGCCCGGGCCATCCTGCCGGGCAAGCAGCACCAGCCGCTCTGGCTGACCACCATTTTCGGCATCATCGGCGGCATCCTCGGCAACGCCGTGGCGATGTGGATCGGTGTCCACGACACCAAGGGCATCGACTGGATCCGCCACCTGCTCCAGCTCGCCGGCGCCGTGGTCGTCGTCGGGCTCGGCGACATGATCTACCTGGCCGTCCGCGGCGACAGGCGCCGCACGGCCTGACCCGCCGGACGGCGGCGGGCATGACGAAGGGGCCGGTACCGACCTCGCGGTCCGCACCGGCCCCTCGCCTCGGGGCCCGTCAGGCGCCGGTGACCTCGACCGCCGCCAGGTTCTTCTTGCCGCGGCGCAGCACCAGCCAGCGCCCGTGCAGCAGGTCCTCCTTCGCGGCGACCGCGTCCTCGGCGGTGACCTTCGCGTTGTTCACGTAGGCGCCGCCCTCCTTCACGGTCCGGCGGGCGGCGGACTTGCTGGCGACCAGGCCGGTCTCCGCGAACAGGTCCACCACCAGGCCCAGCTCCGCCACCTGCGCGTGCGGCAGCTCGGACAGGGCCGCGGCCAGCGTGGCCTCGTCCAGGTCCGCCAGCTCGCCCTGGCCGAACAGCGCCTTCGAGGCCGCGATCACGGCCGCGCACTGGTCCGCGCCGTGCACCAGCGTGGTCAGCTCCTCCGCGAGCGCCCGCTGGGCGGCCCGCGCCTGGGGACGCTCGGCGGTCTGCGCCTCCAGCTCCTCCAGCTCCTCACGGGAGCGGAAGGACAGGATCCGCATGTAGGTGGAGATGTCCCGGTCGTCCACGTTCAGCCAGAACTGGTAGAACGCGTACGGCGTGGTCATCTCCGGGTCGAGCCACACGGCCCCGCTCTCGGACTTGCCGAACTTGGTGCCGTCCGCCTTGACCATCAGCGGGGTCGCCAGCGCGTGCACCTGGGCCTGCGGCTCCAGGCGGTGGATCAGGTCGAGGCCGGCCGTCAGGTTGCCCCACTGGTCCGAGCCGCCCTGCTGGAGCACGCAGCCGTAGCGGCGGTACAGCTCCAGGAAGTCCATGCCCTGGAGCAGCTGGTAGCTGAACTCCGTGTAGCTGATGCCCTGGTCGGACTCCAGCCGCTTGGCGACCGAGTCCTTCGTCAGCATCTTGTTGACGCGGAAGTGCTTGCCGATGTCCCGCAGGAACTCGATCGCGGACATGCCCGCGGTCCAGTCCAGGTTGTTGACCATGACCGCGGCGTTCTCGCCCTCGAAGGACAGGAACGGCTCGATCTGGGTGCGCAGGCGCGTCACCCAGTTCGCGACGGTCTCCGGGTCGTTCAGCGTCCGCTCGGCCGTCGGCCGCGGGTCGCCGATCTGCCCGGTCGCCCCGCCGACCAGCGCCAGCGGGCGGTGACCCGCCTGCTGGAGCCGGCGCACGGTCAGCACCTGCACCAGGTGCCCCACGTGCAGCGAGGCGGCCGTCGGGTCGAAGCCGCAATAGAACGTGACGGGACCGTCCGCGAAGGCCTTGCGCAGCGCTTCTTCATCGGTGGACTGGGCGAACAGCCCGCGCCACTTCAGTTCGTCGACGATGTCCGTCACGGTCTCTCGACTCCTTACGAATTGTGGAAATGCCGTGCTCAGTCTAGGTGCGTCAGACGCCCTTGCTGACCGAACTCATGTTGAAGTCCGGGATGCGGACAGCGGGCATCGCGGCCCGCGTGAAGTAGTCGCCCCACTCGCGCGGCAGCGTCTTCTCGGTGCGTCCCGCCTCCGAGGCGCGCGACAGCAGGTCCACCGGGGACTCGTTGAACCGGAAGTTGTTCACCTCGCCCGTGACCTGCCCGTTCTCCACCAGGTAGACCCCGTCCCGGGTCAGGCCCGTGAGCAGGAGGGTGGCCGGGTCGACCTCGCGGATGTACCAGAGGCAGGTCAGCAGCAGGCCCCGCTCGGTGCCCGCCACCATCTCCTCCAGCGACTTGTCCCCGCCCCCCTCCAGGATCAGGTTCCCGAAGGCCGGGGAGAGCGGCAGCCCGGTCAGCCCGGCGCTGTGCCGGGTCGTGGTCAGCCGGGCCAGCTCGCCGCCGCTGATCCACTCGGTCGCCGGCACCGGCAGGCCGTTGTCGAACACCGAGGCGTCGTCGCCCGAGCTGTGCGCGATCACGAACGGAGCCGACTCCAGGCCGGGGAAGTTCGGGTCGCTGCGCAGGGTCAGCGGCAGCCGCGAGAGCCGCTCGCCGACCCGGGTGCCGCCGCCGGGCTTGGAGAAGACCGTCCGGCCCTCCGCCGCGTCCCGCGCCGCCGCCGACCACATCTGGTAGATCAGCAGGTCCGCCACGGCCGTCGGCGGCAGCAGGGTCTCGTACCGGCCGGCCGGCAGCTCCACCTTGCGCTCGGCCCAGCCGAGGCGGACGGCGAGCTCCGCGTCCAGGACGGTCGGGTCCACGTCCTTGAAGTCGCGGGTGGCCCGGCCGGCCCAGGCGGAGCGCAGCCGGTCCGGCGACTTGGCGTTGAGCTCCAGGGTGCCGTTCGGCTGGTCGTGGCGCAGCCGCAGGCCCGTGGAGGTGCCCACGTACGTGGAGACCAGCTCGTGGTTGGCGAACCCGTAGAGCTCCCGGCCGCCCGCCCGGGCGCGGGCGAAGGCCTCGCCGAGGGCCGGGGCGAAGTCCGCGAACACGGCCGAGGAGGTCTCGTCCGGGGCGTCGGCGAAGTCCGGGGAGGCCGGGGTGCCGGTCACCAGCGGCTGGGCGTCCTCGGCGGGGCCGGCGGCCCGCGCGGCGGCCTCGGCGGCCCGGACCAGCGGTTCCAGGTCGGCGGCGGTGACGGCGGAGCGGGAGACGACCCCCGAGGCCGTCCCCTGGCCGCCGTCGACCGTGGCGATGACCGTGAGGGTGCGGCCGCGGGTGACGCCGTTGGTGGTCAGCGCGTTCCCGGCCCAGCGCAGGTTGGCGCTGGACTCCTCGTCGGCGATGACCACGCAGCCGTCGGCGGTGGACAGCTCCAGGGCCCGCTCGACGATCTCGTGGGGCTTCGTGCGATTCGTCGACATCAGCGTCCGGCCTCCTGGGTGGTGTTCAAGATGTTCACGTCGCGGAACAGGGCCGACGGGCAGCCGTGCGAGACCGCCGCGACCTGGCCCGGCTGGGCCTTGCCGCAGTTGAAGGCGCCGCCCAGGACGTAGGTCTGCGGACCGCCGACCTTCTCCATCGAGCCCCAGAAGTCGGTGGTCGTGGCCTGGTAGGCGACGTCGCGCAGCTGCCCGGCCAGCCGGCCGTTCTCGATCCGGAAGAAGCGCTGCCCGGTGAACTGGAAGTTGTAGCGCTGCATGTCGATCGACCAGGAGCGGTCGCCGACCACGTAGATCCCCCGCTCCACCCCGCCGATCAGGTCCTCGGTGGACAGCCCGCCCGGATCCGGCTGGAGGGAGACGTTCGCCATGCGCTGCACCGGGACGTGCCCGGGGGAGTCGGCGTAGGCGCAGCCGTTGGAGCGGCCGAGGCCGGTCAGCTTCGCGATCCGCCGGTCCGTCTGGTAGCCGGTCAGGGTGCCGTCCTTGACCAGGTCCCAGCTCTGGGCGGCGACGCCCTCGTCGTCGTAGCCGATGGTGGCCAGGCCGTGCTCGGCGGTGCGGTCGCCGGTCACGTTCATGATCGACGAGCCGTACTTGAGGGTGCCCAGCTGGTCGAAGGTGGCGAACGAGGTACCCGCGTACGCCGCCTCGTAGCCGAGCGCCCGGTCGAGCTCGGTGGCGTGGCCGATGGACTCGTGGATGGTCAGCCACAGGTTGGACGGGTCCACGACCAGGTCGTAGCGGCCCGCCTGCACGCTCGGGGCCCGCATCTTCTCGGCGAGCAGGCCCGGGATCCGCTCCAGCTCCCCGTCCCAGTCCCAGCCCGTGCCGGTCAGGTACTCCCAGCCGCGCCCGGCGGGCGGGGCGATGGTGCGCATGGAGTCGAACTCGCCGGTGGTGGCGTCCACGGCGACCGCGGTCAGCTGCGGGTGGACGCGGACCCGCTGCTGGGTGGTCGTGGTGCCCGCGGTGTCGGCGTAGAACTTGTTCTCGTGGACGGCGAGCAGCGAGGCGTCCACGTGCGCGACGCCCTCGGCGGCCAGCAGCCGCGCGCTCCATTCGGCGAGCAGGGCCGACTTCTCGGCGTCCGGCACGTCGAAGGGGTTCACGTCGTAGGCCGAGATCCAGGTCTTGTCGGCGTGCACCGGCTCGTCGGCGAGCTCCACCCGCTCGTCGGAGCCGGCCGCCTTGATGACCTGCGCCGACAGCTTCGCCATGGCCACGGCCTGCGAGGCGACCTTGGCCGCACCGTCCATGGTGAGGTCCACGCCGGACGCGAACCCCCAGCTGCCGCCGTGCACCACCCGGACCGCGTACCCGAGGTCGGTGGTGTCGGAGCCGCCGGAGGGCTTGGCGTCCCGCAGCCGCCACGAGGCGCTGCGGATCCGCTCCAGACGGAAGTCGGCATGGTCGGCGCCCAGCGCGCGCGCCCGCGCGAGCGCCGCGTCGGCGAGCGCCCGCAAGGGCAGCGCGGTGAAGGCCGCGTCGATGGAATGGGCCACGGGGGTCCTCCCGGAGTCGGGGACGGTCTGCTCGATCATGTCGCGATCGGACCCAAGGTGACCACAGGTTTCTGTAGGTATTCGACAGCCCGCGTCGCGAGGCCCTGTCGGAGCCCGATTCTCCGGATGCCGACCGCGACCGATAGGTTTTTGCTACTCAGACAGCTAAGCGAAAGGGTGATCCGTTGAGCCGCTCGGTTCTCGTCACCGGAGGAAACCGGGGCATCGGCCTCGCCATCGCCCGCGCCTTCGCCCAGGCCGGCGACAAGGTCGCTATCACGTACCGCTCGGGTGAGCCGCCGCAGGAGCTCGCCGAGCTGGGCGTGCTGGCCGTGCGCTGCGACATCACCGACTCCGAGCAGGTGGAGCAGGCCTACAAGGAGATCGAGGCCAAGCACGGCAACGTCGAGGTGCTGGTGGCCAACGCCGGCATCACCAAGGACACCCTGCTGATGCGGATGTCCGAGGAGGACTTCGCCTCCGTCGTCGACACCAACCTCACGGGCACCTTCCGTGTCGTGAAGCGGGCCAACCGTGGCATGCTGCGGGCCAAGAAGGGCCGCGTGGTCCTGATCTCCTCGGTCGTCGGCCTGCTGGGCGCGGCCGGCCAGGCCAACTACGCCGCGTCGAAGGCGGCGCTGGTGGGCTTCGCCCGCTCGCTCGCCCGCGAGCTGGGCTCCCGCAACATCACCTTCAACGTCGTCGCCCCCGGCTTCGTGGACACCGACATGACGAAGGTGCTCAGCGACGAGCAGCGCGCGGGCATCATGGCGCAGGTCCCGCTGGCGCGCTACGCGCAGCCCGAGGAGATCGCGGCCGCCGTGAGCTTCCTGGCGTCCGACGACGCCGCGTACATCACCGGAGCCGTCATTCCCGTTGACGGCGGATTGGGCATGGGTCACTGATCACCATGAGCGGAATTCTCGAGGGCAAGCGGATCCTCATCACCGGCGTGCTGATGGAGTCCTCCATCGCCTTCCACGCCGCCAAGCTGGCCCAGGAGCAGGGCGCCGAGGTCATCCTCTCCGCCTGGCCGCGCCCGTCGCTGACCGAGCGCATCGCCAAGAAGCTGCCCAAGCCGGTCAAGGTGATCGAGCTCGACGTCACCAACGACGAGCACCTGGCCCGCCTGGAGGGCCTCGTCCGCGAGGAGCTCGGCGGCCTCGACGGCGTCGTGCACTCCATCGGCTTCGCCCCGCAGGACGCGCTCGGCGGCAACTTCCTGAACACCCCGTTCGAGTCGGTCGCCACCGCCATGCACGTCTCGGCGTTCTCGCTGAAGTCGCTGACCATGGCCTGCAAGCCGCTCTTCCCGGCGGAGGGCGCCGCCGTCGTCGGCCTGACCTTCGACGCGCAGTTCGCCTGGCCGCAGTACGACTGGATGGGCCCGGCCAAGGCCGCGCTGGAGGCCACCAGCCGCTACCTCGCCCGTGACCTGGGCAAGGAGAACGTCCGCTGCAACCTGGTCTCGGCCGGTCCGATCGGTTCGATGGCCGCGAAGTCCATCCCGGGCTTCGGCGAGCTGGCGGACACCTGGAACCAGCGTTCCATGCTGGCGTGGGACATGAGCGACCCGGAGCCGGCGGGCAAGGGCGTCGTGGCCCTGCTGTCCGACTGGTTCCCGAAGACCACGGGCGAGATCGTCCACGTGGACGGCGGCCTGCACGCGATGGGCGCCTGATCCTCGGATCACGGCGTCCTGCGTCCGTACGGCGGTGGCCGCGCGTCCCCCTC